>NZ_JBBYGR010000012.1:0-89380 GCF_038405005.1 Xanthomonas sp. JL1
CCACGGCACAAGGCCGATGGCGGATTGAACGCGATTATCAGGAGCTGAAGTCGGAGTTGGGCCTGCATCACTATGAAGGGCGTAACTGGCGTGGTTTTCACCATCACGCCAGTCTGTGCATCGCCGCATACGGGTTCTTGATGCGCGAGCGCCTGCGCAGTAAAAAAAACTCCGTCGCATTCAAGATGCCTGCAGTATCCAAAAGTGTCCGCCCGCGCGGGTCTGGCCCCAATGCAACGTCACCATCCCAACTCGATTGCCACGCTGGCCTTCGGACTGGCTAGGCTGATCGCCAGAAGCCTCCCACACTGCCCGTGTTGCGGGGTCTCACCGTATCAACGGATTCGGATTTAGTAACACAGTAGAAATAAGAAAGTAATAAAACTTCCGCAGGCAGAACTCGGCACTGATCAAGACATTACAGGCTCCCATATCGTACTGACCCATGTGAAGCACAAGGAGACGGTGATTGCCGCGTCGCGGTTGCTTACCTGTTATTGGGAGCATTTTGCGAAAGCACTGGAAGAATCCGAATCAGCCGTGCTTGTTGGTTACTCGGGATGCGATAGACATCTCAACTCACTTTTAAGTGCGCGAGGCCCATCAAAAATCCGTGTGGTCGAGTGGGACGGAGCAGGACAAAAGGAAAGTCGTCAGGATTTCTGGAATACACTACTTGGACACGAAGTTCACTTGGTGAGGCTCAATAACATCTTGAAATTCACCGACTGGTAGTGGCGTTAGCAAAACGCTCAACACCCATGCGGACACGTGTGGCGCGTGTCATCACGTGCGGTCTCAAGACACCTGCATGCCCAGCGCATGCATCAGCAGATCGGCCGAGCGATGCGCAAGCCGCTTGCGCTCGGCTTCGTTGTTGCCGCGCAGGCAACTGCCCAACATGTCGATCACCAGCAACACGTGCTCCTCGTCGACATCGGCCCGGCACAATCCGGCATCGCTGGCGCGATGGACGAGCGGTAGAAAGATGCTGACCGCACGCCGATCCGCTGCGTCCACTGCCGGGTGCGCGCGTCCGATCGAGCGCCAGAAATCGACCAGCGGGGCGGACTGTGCGATGTGCTCAGCCACGTTGTGCAGCAGGATCGCTAGCCCCTCGGGGCGGTCGGCCAAGTCGGCGGCCATGCGCTCCAGACCATCCAGCCCACGCGCCATCAACGCCGTCATCAGCGCGAGCCGGTCGGGGAAATTGCGGTACAGGGTGGCGCGGCCGAGGCCGGCGCGCTCCACCACCAGTTCCAGCGGCGCATTGACGCCGTGTTCGCTGAATACTTCGTCAGCGGCATCGAGAATCTGCCGGCGGCGCAGCGCGGCATCGGGGCGGGACGTCGTCATGCCGGCATTATCGGACAGATTTGTCCGGCAATGCCAGAGCCCGCTTGCCGGTTGCGCGCCCTCGCCGACCAACCGCATGGTCGCCGTTGCTTTGCGGTGGAATTGCCCGCCACTCGGCCCCGCAGCGCGCGGCTCGCTCAACCAGTGTTCTGCAAACCTTGCGAGACGCCGTTGACGCAGGCCACCAGCGCGCGCAGCAGCGCTTCGTCTTCGCCATCGGTAGCGCGCCAGCGCTGCAGCAGGTCTACCTGCAGCACGCTGATCGGGTCGATGTACGGGTTGCGCAGGCGGATCGACAACGCCAGCCGCGGGTCGTGCTGCAACAGCGACTGCTGCTGCAGCAGTGCCTTGACCCAGCCCTTGGTCAAGGCCAGTTCGTCGCGAATCAGCGGGAAAAACCGCGTGTGCAAGTCGCCGGACAAGCGCGAAAACAACTCGGCGATATTCAGATCGCCCTTGGACAGCACCATGGCGACATCGTCCAGAAAGGTGCGGAAGAACGGCCAGTCCTGCGCCATTTCGCGCAGGCTGTCTTCATGCCCGGCATCCACCGCCGCCTGCAGGCCGCTGCCCACGCCGTACCAGCCGGGAATCACCGCACGTGCCTGGCTCCAGGCGAACACCCACGGAATCGCACGCAGGTTGGACAACGCCGCGTCCTGCCCCAGCCGCCGCGAGGGCCGCGAGCCCAGCGTCATGCGTTCGATCACATCGATCGGCGTGGCCAGGCGGAAGTACTGCATGAACTCCGGCGCGGCGACGAAGGCGCGATACGCGACGGTGCTGCGTTCGGCCACCAGATCCATCACCGGGCGCCAGCGCGCCTCGCGCGGCTCGGGCGCACGCGGGCGCAGGCTCGAAAGCAACACCGCGCCGGTCATCTGCTCCAGCGAGCGCAAGGCCAATGCACGGATGCCGTACTTGCGGTGGATCACCTCGCCCTGCTCGGTGACGCGCAGGCGGCCATCGACGCTGCCGCGCGGGGCGGCGTCCAGCGCGCGGCTGGTCTTGCCGCCACCGCGCGCGATCGAACCGCCACGGCCGTGGAAGAAGGTCAGCCGCACGCCCAGATCGGCAGCGGCTTCCAGCAGTTCCACCTGCGCACGCTGCAGCCCCCAGCGCGAGGCGGCGATGCCGCCGTCCTTGCCGCTATCCGAATACCCCAACATCACCATCTGCGTATCGCCGCGCGCGGCCAGATGCTGGCGATATACCGGGTCGGCCAGCAGGTCCTGCACCGTGCCGGTGCCGCCGCGCAGGTCGTCCACGGTTTCGAACAGCGGCACGATATCTAGCGGCACGGCGCCGGCGGCGTCGACCAATCCGCCGCGGCGCGCCAGCGCCAGCACAGTGAGCACGTCGGCGCGGTTGTGCGCCATCGAAATGATGTAGCTGCCCAGTGCATCGGCACCGTGGCGCGTGCGTGCATCGGCGAGCGCGGCGAATACCGCGTCCAGCCGCGCATTGCCTTCATCCTGCACGCGCGGCAAGGCTTCTTGCCCGCAGGCATACGGGCCGAGCACGGCGGCGCGCCGGGTTGCGTCCTGCGCGTCCCAGTCGGTCTGGCCCAAGGCATCGGCCACCGCGCGCGCATGCACGCTCGATTCCTGGCGCACGTCCAGCCGCGCCAGATGGAAACCGAAACTGCGCACACGCCACAGCAGACGCCGCACGGCGAACCAACCGGCGTGCAGGCCCTTGTTGGCCTGCAGGCTGTCCAGGATCAACTGCAGATCGTCTTCGAGTTCAGAAGGGGCGGTATAGGCGCCGTCGGCGTCGTCCAGTGTGGCCTGCAGGCGGGCGCGCATCAGGTCGTTGAGCAGGCGGTACGGCATGTCGCCGTGACGTGGACGCGACCGTGCCGCGGCGTCGGGCAGCAGCGCGCGATAGCGTTCCAGCTGCGTCATGAGTTCCGGGCTCACCTGCACCAGCGTGGTCGATTGACTGAGCAGGCTGGCCAGCTGCCAGAGTTCCTTTTGATAGCGGTCCAGCACCGCGCGCCGTTGTGCATCCAGGGTGCCGGCGATGGTGTTGGCATCCACATTGGGATTGCCGTCCATGTCGCCGCCCACCCAGGTGCCGAAACGCAGCAGGCGCGGCAGGGCTGGCACGCTGCCATAGGTTTCTTCGATGGCGTGTTCGAGGGTTTCGTACATCACCGGGATGACGCGGTAGAGCACCTGGGTGAGATAGAAGCCCACATGCTCGCGCTCGTCGCCCACGGTGGGGCGCACCGGCGAGGAATCGGCGGTCTGCCACGATGCGGTCAACGCCATGCGGAAACGTGCCGCATCGCTGGTGCGCTCATTGGGCGTGCGCATGCCGTCCAGGTTGTCGACCAGGCTGGCGACCATCAGCTGCTCTTTTTCCAGCAGCGCGCGGCGCACCGCCTCGGTGGGATGCGCGGTGAACACCGGCTCCACATCGATGCGCGGCAACCACTGGCTGAGTTCGTCCAGCGTCACGCCCTGCGCCTTGAGCCGACGCAATGCGTCGTGCAGGCCATCCGGCTGCGGCGTGTCGGTCCCGCTGCGCTGGTACTCGCGGCGGCGGCGGATGCGGTGCACGCGCTCGGCGATATTGACGACCTGGAAATAGGTACTGAAGGCGCGCACCAGCGCTTCGGCATCACGCGGCTCGCGCCCGGTGAGTTGTTCGCTCAACGTGGAGGGCGGGGCATCGCTTTCGCGCCGCGAGATGGCGGTGGTGCGCACGCGTTCGATTTCATCGAGGAATTCCGCAGACACCTGCTCGGCGAGCAGATCACCCACCAGTGCACCGAGCCGACGCACATCGTCGCGCAAGGGAAGATCGGGGGTAGCGAACACAAGACTGCTGCGGTACTCGTTCATCGGAAACGCACACCCTCTTCAAGCGCAAAGTCGTCGAAGACTAACCCAAAAGGATTAGAGTGTTGCGACGCACAAGACTGTTTCAGAGCGAACCATCTTGCACCAAGCGCCACGCCCGTTCGCGTGCCAGTGGAATCCGTCGCCCTGCACCGGCACGCAATGCGCCAGGAGCGCACCCGGGCGCGATGGAGCTTCACCGATAAAGCCCGATCGCGCCCGGGTGCGCTCCTATGTGCGATGCGACGATCCGAGTTGCGTTCGCAACGCATTGCTTGCGACGACGATCAACGCTTGGCCGGCACAGCAGCCTGCGCGGGATCGCCGACATTCCGCTGCGCGCGATGCCGGCCTTGAACAGACGTGTGCGCGCGAGCAGGTTGGCGGTCATGAAGGCGCCATAGGAATGCCCGCCGATGGCGATGCGCGCGCGGTCGGTGACGCCACGCCGCACCACCTCATCCACTGCGGCCTGCGCATCGGCGATCAGCTGCGGCACGTCGGTGTCGTTGGGTTCGGCATCGCCTTCGCCCACGATCGGCATGGTCGAGGTGTCGAGCACCACGTAGCCGATCGCCAGGAATGCCTGCCGGTCCCAGTAGCTGATGGCATTGAAGCGACACGGCGAGTCGGTGACCTGGCTGGCGGTGTCGGCACCATCGCCTGCAGCGCCTTGGACGGAAGCCGATAGCCGCTGTCTGCCGCGGGAGCGGGTTGCGCGACCGTCGCGCCGAATGCCCATGTGCGTCGCCGCGCGCCTTGCGCATGCCGTGCTTGTTGCATCGTCCGTCCCCGCCGATGATCGACCTGCGACCATAGCAGCCGCCCGCCGGCCGCTCCCCTGCCGTTGGCAGGGCGTGGGCAGCAATTAATGCCCGACGGGGGTGCTGCCGATATACTCAACGCTCTCGTCGAGGGGCGCTGCGACCGTTAGGGCGGACTGATCCGCCATCCCGCACCACATGTGCGGAGACACACGGCCAGGCTCGACCAGCATTCACCGTTCAACGGCGCCCGGAACTGCAGACATTGCGTCTGCCTACCGGAGCCATTGCATGAACGCTGTCACAAAGATTACCCCGCACGCCGATTACAAGATTGCCGATATCTCCCTGGCCGATTGGGGCCGCAAGGAGCTGGACATCGCCGAGCATGAAATGCCGGGCCTGATGTCGATCCGTCGCAAGCATGCGCAGACCACGCCGCTGAAGGACGTACGCATCACCGGCTCGCTGCACATGACCATCCAGACCGCGGTGCTGATCGAAACGCTCAAGGACATCGGCGCCAATGTGCGCTGGGCCTCGTGCAACATCTTCTCCACCCAGGACCACGCTGCCGCGGCGATCGCCGCCACCGGCACCCCCGTGTTCGCCTGGAAGGGCGAGACGCTGGAAGAATACTGGGACTGCACCCTGGACGCGCTGACCTTCACCCTGCCCGACGGCACCCTCACCGGCCCGGAGCTGGTGGTGGACGACGGCGGCGACGTCACCCTGCTGATCCACAAGGGCTATGAGCTCGAAAACGGCAGCACCTGGGTCGACGAGCCGGCCTCCTCGCACGAAGAGAGCGTCATCAAGGCACTGCTGAAGCGCGTGGCCGTCGAGCGCCCGGGTTATTGGGCCCGCGTGGTCAAGGACTGGAAGGGCGTCTCCGAAGAGACCACCACCGGCGTGCACCGCCTGTATCAGATCGCCGAAGCCGGCAAGCTGCTGATTCCGGCCATCAACGTCAACGACTCGGTCACCAAGAGCAAGTTCGACAACCTCTATGGTTGCCGCGAGTCGCTGGCCGATGGCCTCAAGCGCGCCATGGACGTGATGCTGGCCGGCAAGGTCGCCGTGGTCTGCGGCTACGGCGACGTGGGCAAAGGCAGCGCCGCCTCGCTGCGTGCCTATGGCGCCCGCGTGGTGGTCACCGAGATCGACCCGATCTGCGCCCTGCAGGCATCGATGGAAGGCTTCGAAGTCAACACCATCGAATCCACCCTGGGCCGTGCCGACATCTATGTCACCACTACCGGCAATAAGGACATCATCACCGTCGAGCACCTGCAGGCGATGAAGGACCAGGCCATCGTCTGCAACATCGGCCACTTCGACAACGAGATCCAGGTCGATGCGCTCAAGGCGCTGAAGGACGTGCAGAAGATCAACATCAAGCCGCAGGTGGACAAGTACGTGTTCCCCAACGGCAACGCGATCTTCCTGCTGGCCGATGGCCGCCTGGTGAACCTGGGCTGCGCCACCGGCCACCCGAGCTTCGTGATGTCAAACTCGTTCGCCAACCAGACCCTGGCTCAGATCGACCTGTGGGAAAAGCGCGACACCTACGAGAAGAAGGTCTACATCCTACCCAAGCACCTGGATGAAGAAGTTGCGCGTCTGCACCTGGAAAAGATCGGCGTGAAGCTGACCACCCTCACCAAGGACCAGGCCGACTACCTCGGCGTGGACGTGGCTGGCCCGTACAAGCCGGATCATTACCGCTACTGAGACGTGGGCGCGCGCGCCCTCGACAGTGTGAATCAACGGGCGCCCCAAGGCGCCCGTTGTGCATTAAGGCGTCCATTGTTGAGAAGTCGAATCTTGAATCTGCGCACGCATCGCGCTACGCGTCGCCTGCGCTGTGGTCGGCTGAAAGTGGCAGACCGCCCGGTGGCCAAGGCCACCAACACGGTGGCACTTGCTGCAGCCGCCGTTGGCCGATCTTCGCCGATGGCACCGTCAGCCGCGTGCGCTCGCCTCGTCTGCATCCATCGCGGCAGGCTCATACACGGAAATCTGGCTACGGCTGCGCGCGGTAAAGGGCTGCCCGCTCCAGTCGCCCCATCTGGCCCGCAAGCGCAAGCCGGCGATCCGTGCCATCAGATCCAGCTCGGAAGGCCAGAGGTAGCGATAGCGATCTTTGAAGACGCGGGTCGCCGACTCCCCGATCATCACGATGCGCTGCTGTATCAGCTGCTGGGCCGGATCGGCGCTGGAGCACATCAGCATCACCGGCACGTCGCCATCGTCCAGGGCCGGCGCCTCCAACAACCTCACCTTGCCGTCCGCCAGCAACGTCTCCGCCTGCGGCACCATCGTCTGCAGGACGAACACGCCGGACGTTGCCAGGCGCTCGCGCACGGCGCGCAGGCAACGCAACTGCGCATCCTGCGTCAACAGATAGCCGAGCGAGTACACCGAATAGATCAGGTCGAATGGCCCGGCGACCGGGACATCGACGAAATCGTCGCAGACCAGGGTCAGTCGCTCCGCACCGGGCTTTGCACGCAGCATGTCCAACATGCCAGGCGAGTTGTCGATGCCGCAGACTGTCGCGCCGCCAGCTGCCAGCGGCAGCGCAATGCGGCCGGTGCCGACCCCCAACTCCAGCGCCGTGCCGCTGCCGACCATCGCCGCCAATGCCTGCGCACACTGCGCTGCACTGGCAACGGCCCAGTAGTGGTCCCTCAGGCGATCGTAGTACTGCGACACCTGATCGTAGGCGTGCGCCGACGATCCACCCATACCGTTCTCCGCGAAAGAGTCGCTGGCCACCCTAAGCAACCCTCCCGGTCGTCGCATGCGCCGCCGACGCAACATCGCCGGTGGCGAGCCAACGCGCGCACTCGGCGCCCAGCTCGGCGACAACATGCTGCCGATAGGCCGCATCGACTGCCGGTGCCAGTCGGTCGCGCCACCGTCCATTGAGACCTTGATTGAAGAAGGCTCGGCCGCCGTCGCGCCAGAAACCGGCGCCCTGTGGAACGTAGCGCGCCGCATGCGCGCGCATGTAGTCCAGACTGCAGTGCGCCAGCACGCGCTCGCAGCACGGGGCATCCAGCGGGATATCCAGGAATGCGGCAATGCGCCGCACTTGCGCAGGCAGGTCATGCAGCAACGCGGCGTAATGCACCAGCAGCACGTTGTCGTAATCGCGCAGCGCCCACCAGGAACGCACGCCCTCCCAGAACGGCCACAGCGGCGCACCGTCCGCACGCATCCAGGTCTGGAAATAGTCCTCGACCGAGCACGTGGGCGGCGGCATCACCCTCAATTTACCGTTACTGGACGGCTCCGCATCCAGACGCGCCTGCGCATCCGCGCTGACTGCCCGCTGATGGTCGTACAGGCTCCAGACGATGTCGCGCGCATCGCGGCCGACGTAGAGATAGCGGGCGCGTTCGGATAGCACCAGCGCATCGGCGGGCAGATGGGTTTTCACGAAGCGGCGATGGCGTTGCTCGGCGAGCAGCCGCTGTTTGGTGGCCTTGTCCGGATACACCGAGTCGAACCAGGGCGACAGCCGCGAGACCTCGATCTCCTCGGCGCCGCCGAAGATCAGTTGCGCGACGATCTGCTGCACCCAGGTCGTCCCTGCCTTGGCATAGCTGGCGATGACGACATCGTCGTCGCGAAAGGCGAAGTCGTTCCAGACTGTCGAGTCGAAAAAGCGATTGGAATATTCGCGCTGCTTGGAGGGCATGCCCACATCGGCGTCCTGTCGGTTGTCATCGCATCGGGCTCATCGGATATGCACGCGTGAACACTTCGCAACCGCATGATCCGCATCCGCGCCTGGCTCCAAGTCCCGGCACGACGGCATAACGTCTGCCGCACACTGCACACTGCACTTGCAGCACATCAGTGACTTGCGGCAACGCGCATCGCCGTCGCCGACGATGCGCGTGCATGCGGGCCATCCGGCAAAGCCCGCCCTGACATTGCAGTTACTGCGTGTAGATATACGCTACCTTGCGCGGACCAAACATTTTTAGAATCTTCGAAGACACGAGTAACAGCATGGCTTTGGCAGTTTTCATCACACGCACCTCTTCTGGAATTTTCAGAAATGGCGAGCTCTGACATTCGCCTTATTTAGGTTAGCAATAGTCATATGGCCAATCAACAGTATGGCTATTACTTTATTTTTAAAGTAAATTGCCGGGCATTTGTCGCAGAATAAGCCACGCAATGTGCGTTTATCCGAACAGATCTTCGCGCAGGTACTCCAGATATTCGCGCACATGTCGCTCGCGTGCGGCAACGTCGTCCGGCAGACGCAAGCCGCGCGTAAACCAACGCAGCCGCGGCCGTGCGTGCAAGTGTGGGTAGGGCTTGTGCGGCACCGGTACGCCGAGGAAGCTGCATAGCGGCGCCCAGCCTTGCCGAGCCGAAAATACCAGCAGCCGATCGGCTGGCACCGTATCGATCACTGCCTGATTCCAGCGGTTGAAGTAGTCCACCATGAAGGCGCGGTCCTGACTGCGCCCACCCATCTGTTGTTTCAAGAAAGTACTGAATGTCTCGCCTTCGGGGCCGACGAAGGTGCTCTTTCTGCCCGGCATCAGGATGGTCTGGGTCACCGACTCGAACCAGCTGTCGGGATCGCGCACTGTCAGGACGACCTTGGCCTGCGGATATACCTCAATCAATTGCCGCCAGTAATAGCAACCAGGATGGTCGGTACTCGAACGGTAGCCGGCGAAGATGGCCGACCAGTCTGCAGCACCGCGTTCGGCGGCATTCCACAGCGGCAGTGCCGTACGCATGTTCGCGGCGACCTCGGTGGCGTGATAACAGGGTCCAAATCCCAAATGTTCCAGCGCGAACTTCAGCGACAGCGTCCCGGTTCTGCCTAGGCCAGCACCAAGCACTTGTAACGACATGGCGATTCTCTGATCCATTACACGCAGGGCGGCAACGTAGCACGCAGCGATGGCGTACGTCCCAGCACGGGCAGTCAGGATGGATGCGGCAACTACACATGCCACGCGCAATTTAATTGGCGGACAACAACGCGAACCGGAGCGACACACTCACCCACGCCAATTGGCATTGCGCTCCCAGAACGCAACGCTACGCCGATAGGCATCGCGGTCCAGCGGCGTGCCCGAGCCGCCCTCTTCCACGCCCAAGGCATTGCGCAACATGGTGATCGGTGCCATCGGAATTTCGTCCGGCTCTGCGGTGTAGAGACAACCGACCACACCCCAGTCTGACTCGATGGGCGTGCCTTCCTTGGCCAGCTGATCGCGGCTGTAGAGGATGGGCAGCAGATAGGCGGCCACCGGTGGCTCGACACCTTCGAACCAACGCACCAGCACGGGCAATTCCTGCGAACTGCGCGCCTCGTAGCCGGAACGCAGCAGGTGCCGGTTGTCATCGGTGATGGGGACAGTGAGGCAGCGGGTGGAGGTCCAGTTGCGATGCACATGCAGCTGGCAAAACGGCGCGTAGCCCTCGATCACGCGAAGCGGTGTCTCCTCGTTGAGCCGCTGGATGAACTGCTCGGGCGTGCAGTCCTGGATGGCATTGCGACGGCCATCGCGCGGGAACAGGCGGGTGCGGGCGAACTGGGTCAGGACGATCGACATAAGCGGGCTGCGCGGCGACAAAGAGCGTCAGGGTAGCGCGCAGGCTGGGCTGCGACGACGTTGCGCGACACCTCAGCCAATGCGCGGCGGGCAAGCAGGCACGAACAGGTATGCGGAATCGATGTTCGGCAGTCGCAGAATGCTCGCCGCTAACGTGCAGGGGCGCACCACGTCGCGATGACGCGAACACGGTGCGGGGAGATCCGTATCTGCAGTAGCCCGTCAGCGCTACCAGATCAGATCGTCCGGCACCTTGAACTGGCTGTAGTAGTCGTCATCGCTATCGGCCGCGGCCGGCGCGCTGTTGCGCCCGTGATCAAGCACAACGGTATCGGCATCGCGGCTATAGACCTTGTCGGCCGCCGCGCGCGGAATCAGCTCGAAGCCATCGCCGTGACGCACGATCACCAGCGCGCCGCTGGCCAACTGGCTGCGCAGCGTGGGGTTCACCAGCACGCTGCGGATGACACTGCCATCGTTGAAGCGGTAGTCGATCTCGCCTTCACGCTTGACCTTGTTGGTCTCCACGATCTGCCGCACCTGGGCCAGCACTTCCTGCCGGCGCACCTGCACGTTGCGTTCTTCGGCCAGTGCGCGATCGCGCTCAGCACGCTCGGCCTGCAAGCGTGCCGCATCGACCTTGTCCACATCTGCCGGCGGCACCGCCGCGCCCTTGGCATGGCGCTGCTTGACCTGTTCGCGCGCAACCTTGTCCACCTGGGCTTTTTTCACCAAGCCGGCCTTAAGCAGCTGTTCTTGCAATGGATTGCGCATCGGGAGGCCAGGCAGTGGACTGGCCGCTAGTTTAACGCGGCTGGCGCCATCGCCCGTCGCGGCCTGGTCAGACCGCTGGCATCGCCGTTTGTCGGAGCCGTGGTCAGGCATCTGCCCAAGCAGCGGCGCTGCCCTTATCGTCCGCCACTTCCAACCAGTTCAAGGCCGAATGATGCTCATCTGGGGATCAGGCGGCGACGTGATTGCGCTGGGCGCAGCCGACAGCGCGCCTTGCGACCAATGCGCACAACAGCGCAGCTTTCACCACGTGCTGCGTTATCGCTACGCGCACCTGTGGTGCCTCTTCAGCTGGGTCACCAAGAAGCAGTCCCTGCGGGTGTGCGACGGCTGTAACCACACCACTGCGCTGGACACCAAGACCTTCGAGGCCAGCCGCGGCAAGCCGCCCATTCCGGCTTACCGACGCTTCGGTGGACTGGTGCTGCTCGGCCTGATTGCGATGTTGGTGATATTCGGCGCCTACAGTTCTTCGCAGACCTCCAAGCGCGATGCCGTTTGGCTTGCACAGCCCGCCCAAGGCGACCTGTCTACCGTCGACCTGCAGACCATGGCGCCCGCTGCGTATGGCGGACACGCTTACGGCGTGGTGCGGGTGGAGCGCGTGAGCGATGAGACCATGACACTGGCGCTGCCGAACAAGGGCTACGACAAGTGGAAAGGCGCCGAGCGCGATGCCAGCAGTCGCGCGAAGCAGCCCACCTACTACACCGAAGAACGTATCGAGATGCCACTGGTCAAGTTGCACACGCTGCATGCAGACGATGAGCTTCGCCAGGTTTATCGCTGCGTCGTAGAGCGGCTAACACAACGTAGCGAGCAGCTGTCAGGCGGGCGCGGACGGCGCGCTCAGAACCGCAGTGGACGCGTGGTACATGCCGGTTCCGAGTACCGGGCACGCCCGCCTGGCGGTGAGCGCAGTCGTTTTGTTAGCCGCTCTTAGTCCTCCGGTCGTTTGAACGGTGAATTGCAGCGCAGCTTGCGACATCCCAATGCAACGCCGCACGCTGATCAACACATGCCCCCCGATACGAACGCGCGTGCGGGGGCTTTTTTCCCTATTGGCTGGCGCTGATTGACTGCGACAGGATGGCGTCGCGTGTAGCGCGTGCTCGCTCGCACCGATGGACTGCGGCCACTCGCAGCATTCAACGCGCTACGTACCGCAACACGCGCGACAGTCCGATGAGATACAACTGGCAACGGCACGCCAATACAAGCGCGCCTAACGCCACTGTCGAAGATATGGCCGCTGGCGGCAGAACTTCCGGCATGCAGCCTGCAGCATTCAACGTTCAGCCAAGCAGGTGCACCCACTTACCACGCGAACGGTGCGGCGACCTTGCGCGCACCAAGCATGAACGCATCGGCCACATGCACAAACGGTGCGACATCCACTTCCGATTGACCGGCGCGCACCAACTGCACGAAGCGCCGGTACAAACCTTCGTATTCGCTCGACGCGGGCACTACCTGGGCCTGCCCATCGATGCTCAACGTGGCCCCGCCTTCACTGAGCATGAGGATGCCCGCGGTGGTCTCCACTTCGATATCCCAGCGTTGTTTGCCGCTCTGCAGTAAGTCGAATTCGGCCGTCACCGGGACGCCTGCGGTATCGACAAACGCAAGGCGGGCATACAGCGGCGCCTGCCGGTTGTCCGGCGTGTGCAACTCGGCTTCGCGCAGCGCGAAGCTGCGCGGCAGCAGATGGGTCGCAATGGACAGCGCATTGATGCCAGGGTCGAACACGCCCATACCGCCGGGTTCTAGAATCCAGTCCTGGCCCGGATGCCAGTGGCGAATGTCTTCCTTCCAGGTGATGTGCGCGCGCACGAGTTGCTTGTCGGCCAACCACGCGCGGGCAGGCGCCACACCGGCGGCGCAGCGCGAATGCCAGCTGGTGAACAGGCTGCGTTGCGCACGCTGCGCCACGTCTTGTAGGTCATGAATTTCGGCAAGCGTGGCGGCTGGCGGTTTTTCCAGAAATACATGGCGGCCAGCGGCCAACGCGGTCTGCGCCAAGGCGTGCCGCCCGACCGGTGGCGTGCACAAGGCCACCGCCTCGATCTCCGGCTGTGCGGCGAAGGCTTCTTCCAGTGAGTGGTAGGCCGGCACACCATCGACCGTGCCATGCCGGCTCACGGTGGCCACCAACTGCACATCATCGCGCGCAGCGATGGTGGGCACGTGCTGATCGCGGGCGATCTTGCCGATCCCGACAAGGGCAATGCGCAATGCGTCTGGATGCTTCATCGAAACCTTCGTGCTGATAGGAGGCGGCCACCGATGCGAACGGCTGCACGCACACTGCCTGACCATTGCTGCAGCGGCGCGATGCGGAGAGCGCACGCGACGGCGCAGTGTACGTTCAGCGTGCAGCCCAGTGCGAGACATCGCTTCTGCTTGTTTTGCTATACCTGCGTGCCAGCGGCTGCGTATCGGGCCTGCTCAGTTGCACCACGAAGGCAATGCGCGACGGCTGCAGACGTTGTCGGCGCGGCAGTCGGAATTGGCGGCGCTCGACCACACGCCAGGCGCCTCTTTTGCAGCATGCGATTGACGCCGGCGCGCATGCAGACCAGCATCGCTGCCGGCACGCCGATGTGCCGTCGCCCTCCAAGGCTGCACCGATGTTGCATCACGTTTCGCTGGGCGTTCGTACGATCGAGATATCCGCCGCATTTTGCGACGCAGCGCCGGGTGCGCTTGGCTATGTGCGGGTGTGGTCCGATCTGGAGTCAGGCACGCTCGACCAGGCGGTCGGCTAGGCAGGCCCGGTGGCGAAAATTGCCTGGCGTTGAAACAACGCCAGGCAACGCAATGTGCGCCGGGGGCCGGATTCCATCTGGCGTTTGCCGCAACCGACACATCCGCCGTGGACGCTTTTCACCGAGACGCGCTACAGCACGGCGGTCGCTGCAATGGCGCACCCGGCTTGCGACCGGATTATGGCGATGATGATCACGCCGCGTTCGTCATCGATCCGGACGGTCACCACATCGACGCGGTGGTCGACCGCTCGCCGCCTCGGTAACCAGCACCGCCGCTACGCAACGTTGGAATGTCAGTGTCTTAGGCCGCAGCGACAGCGAGCTCGCCATGCGCATTGACACTCATGGCGATGCCTGCGTCAGGAAGCGGTCGAAGTCGCCGATGTTCATGCTGCCCCAACCCGACGCGAAGTCCCAGCCCAAGCTGGCGTTATAGCCATCGCGATAGAGACCGTTGGTGCCCACCACGACGTCATGGGCGCGCTGCGCGTCGTTGCGCTGGCTCGCGTACTGATAGATCTGCGGCGCGACGAAGCCCAGATCGGGATGCGACTGCAACAGCCGGGCGATATAGCCGGCGAAGGTCGGGGTGGCGGCACTGGTGCCCCACACATACCACGGAGCCTCGTTGCCCTGCGCATCGGTGCCGCGAATCTGCGCACTGCTATAGAACGCGCCATTGAAGCTGACATCGGGTACTGCACGGTAGCCGGACGCCGTCTGCCCAGGCAGCAAGGTACGCTGCCATTGTGGCGCGTAAGCGATCTTGCTGACGCCACCCTGGCTGAGCTGACGGCCGACACCGGCGTTCCAGACGCGCTCGGAGGCGTAGCTGCCGGGTTTGCCGACCTGGGTCAACAGTTCGGTGGCCCCGGCCAAGCCCAACGCGATGGCGGAGGCAAGTACGGCCTGGCAGAAAGAGCGCGTCATCATTTCGTTTACCGCCGGTTGGTGTGAGTGAAGAGGCTGCGGAGTCTTCACGAGGCGGTATAAGTTTCAGGCACAACAATGCGAAGCGGGTGCTTGGCAAACGATCCCACCAACATTTGTCTCTCAAGATCTACAGCGTTTTGCCGTGCCCCGACGGCTACACACCGAAGGCTGCGCGCGTCCACGCCAGCGAACCGGCGGCGGGTCCGCCCGGTCCGGCACCGGATGCGCCGGTGTGCCTATATCTCCAGCACGATCTTGCCCAGGTGGCTCCCCTGCTCCAGGTAGCGATGGGCCGCGGCAGCCTCGGCCAGCGGAAAGCGCTTGTCGACCAACACCCGCAGCTTGCCTTCGGCGATCCACGGCCACACAACCCGCTCCACTTCCGCCGCCAGGCGCGCCTTTTCATCCGCAGTGCGTGGGCGTAGCGTCGAGCCGGTGATGACCGCCTGCTTGCGCATCAGCACCGGAATCGGCAGTTCGATGGTGGCGCCGGCCTGCGAGGCGATGTAGACGATACGTCCGCGTTGATTGAGCGCTTCCAGGGTGTCGGCGAATACTGCAGCGCCCACCATGTCGAGCGCGACGTCTATACCGCCATGCGCCTTGGCCACCTCGACAAACGATTCGCTGGTGGAATCGATCGCCACATCGGCACCCAACGCGCGCGCCTGTGCGGCCTTGCTGGCCGAGCGTGCGGTCGCCAGCACATGCGCACCTGCCGCCTTGGCCATCTGGATCGCCGTGACGCCAATGCCCGAGGTCGCACCGTGCAACAACAGCCATTCGCCTGCTGCGAGCCGACCGTGTTCGAATAGATTGGCGTAGGCGGTGAAGATGGTTTCCGGCAGCGCCGCGGCGTGCACCAGATCCATGCCGGCAGGAATCGGCAGCACGTGACGCGCATCGACGGCGGCGTATTGCGCATAGCCGCCGCCGCCCAGCAGTGCGCACACGCGCTCGCCGACTTTCCAGCGACCAGCCGGCTCCACGATCTCGCCGGCGATTTCCAACCCCAACGTTTCCGGTGCGCCAGGCGGCGGCGGGTAGTGCCCGGCGCGTTGCAGCAGATCGGGGCGATTGATACCGGCGGCGTTCACGCGCATCAGCACCTGGCCCGCTGCAGGACGCGGGCGCGGTTGCTCGGTGGCGTACAGCGCGTCGGCGTCGCCCTTGCCATCGCGGATGGCGATGGCGGTCATCGTGGTATCGCTCATGAAGACGCTCCGTGGAAGGTGCGCCCAGTGTAGGCGTGCAGACGTCAACGCTTGGCGCAGATGCATCCCATGTTTACTTGCAGGTGCTACCGCAGCAGCGATAGGCAAGCGATGCGGTTTCGTGGAACTGCATCGCAGTGCTGCAGCGTGTGCGAACGAGATCATGGGCAAATGGACGAGCGGTTATCGTCGACGGCATCGCGAAGATTCACGCGAACGATCGGCTGGCTGCAGCGACACCAAGCGCCCGAGATACGAACGCTATCAACATCGCCTTCGTCGAATCGAGCGCCGCCAACAACACATCGCGGAAAGTTGTTCGCCGGGTCTCGACGGCACGCGTGGAACGGTCATGCAGGCGTGCTGCAACATCTCCTCACACCGAGATGCCATTGCCCGCAAGCAGCCCCCATCAGGCAGATGCTGCGCCTTCGCCCGCACCACGGTGTCCCGCCCCATGCTGGCGTATTGCGAGCCACAAGGAGTCGCCATGCAGTTGCCGTGGAGTGTGCGCATCACCGTCATCTGCCTACTCGCACTGTCCGCAAGCATGCATGTCCGTGCAGCGCAGGTCCCAATTGCGCAGGGAGCAGACGGCTATCGCCTGTTGGTGGATGGCGCCCCGTTCGTGATCAAGGCCGCCGGTCTGGGCAATGGCAGCATGGAGACGCTGGCCGCACGTGGCGGTAACGCATTCCGCACCTTGCACGTGGACGCTGATCCGCAACGCCAACGCGCCCTGCTCGATCGCGCGCAGCGTAACGGTTTGAAAGTGGCAGTCGGCATCGAGGTCGGCAACCAGCGGCATGGCTTCGATTACGACGATGCCGCCGCGGTGAAGCAGCAACTGCAGCACATCCTTGCGCAGGTGCGGCAATCGGCGGCGCATCCGGCGGTGTTGCTGTGGGTGGTCGGCAACGCGCTCAATCTGGATGACAGCAATCCCAAGGTCTGGAACGCGGTCGGCGAAATCGCCGAGGCGATCCATGCCATCGATCCGGACCATCCGGTCACCACCACGCTGGCCGGCTTCGACAAACACCTGATAGACCAGCTCAAGACGCGCGCGCCGGCACCGGACCTGGTTGCCGTGCAGCTTTCTGGCGATATTGCAGCGCTGCCGCAGAAACTGCGCGATAGCGAGTGGCGCGGCGCCTACGTGGTCACCGAATGGGGCCCTACCGGGCATCGGGAATCGCCGGCCACCACGTGGGGCGTGCCGATCAAAGACGACCGCACGCACAAGGCCCTGTTGCTGCAACAGCGCTACCGCAGCCACATCGCCAGCAACACCCGCCAGGGACTGGGAGCGTTCGTGTTCCTGTAGGGCGACCAGCAGGAGCGCACGCCTACCTGGTATGGCCTGGTCCTGCCTCCGGGCGACGTCACGCCCAGCGTGGACACATTGCAACTGCTGTGGACCGGGCAGTGGCCGGCCACGCGGGCGCCAGCGGTGTCGGCGCTCACGCTGGCTGGCCAGCGCGTGACCGATAGCGTGAGTCTTCGCCCGGGCCAAGCCGTGACCGCGAGCATTCACGCCAGTGGCGCATCCGTCTTGCGCGACACCTGGCAGGTGCGCATCGAAAGTACCGCCCGCAGTAGCGGCGGCGACCCGGAGACGTTGCCGCCGCTGGTCGATGTCGCCATTGCGCCGAACCGCGTGGCCGGTGATCGCACCCGCGCACCTGGTACGGGCGAGGAGGTGCGCCTGATCGCACCACCGCCAGGCAATTACCGTTTATTTGTGGAGGCAGGCGATGACGACGGCCGCGCCGGCCATGCCAACCTGCCATTCCGCATGCTGCCGCCCTCACCCGCCCCGCGACAAGGCGCATCGGAACCGCCGCAACCAAATATGCATTCATCGCGATGAAGCGATATTATTTCCGCACGATCCGCCGGACCCGCCGCGATGACGCATCTCAGTTTCGAATTTTACCCGCCCAAGACCGATGATCAGCGCGCGCAACTGGACCGCACCGCAGCCAGGTTGAAGGGCTACGCCCCGGAGTATGTGTCGTGCACCTTCGGCGCCGGCGGCTCGACGCTCAGCTACACCTCCGAAACGGTGCGCCATCTCAAGCAGAAACATGGCTTCGAAGCGGCGCCGCATCTGTCCTGCGTCGGCGGCAGCCGGCAGGAGATCCGCGAACTGCTCAAGCTGTACCGGGCGATCGGTTGCACCCGCATCGTCGCGCTGCGTGGCGACCTGCCCTCGGGCATGGGCCATCCGGGCGACCTGCGTTATGCCTCTGACCTCATCGCCTTCATCCGCGCCGAGCACGGCGACGCGTTCCGGATCGAGGTCGGCGCTTATCCGGAGACCCATCCGCAGGCAACCGACGCGCTCAGCGACCTGCGCTATTTCAAGGCCAAGGTCGACGCCGGCGCCGATGCGGCGATTACGCAGTATTTCTACAACGCCGATGCGTACTTTCATTTCCGCGACGCGGTACAGCGCATGGGTGTGGAGGTGCCGATCATTCCCGGCATCATGCCGATCTCCAACTTCTCGCAGCTGCGGCGCTTTTCCGAACAGTGCGGTGCGGAGATTCCGCGCTGGATCGGCAAGAAGATGCAGTCCTACGCCGACGACGCCGACGCAGTGCGCGCATTCGGCGCAGACGTCGTGGCGGCCTTGTGCGAGCGCCTGATTGCTGGCGGCGCGCCGGCATTGCACTTCTACACGCTCAATCTGGCCAAACCGACCACGCAGGTGTTGCAGCTGCTTGGGCGCTGAGTGCGGGCTTCGCATTGCGCGCGTTTCAACGTGCGCTTCGAAGCGCGTATCGTGCACGCAGTGCGCTGGCGCTGGCCCTTCCCCACAGCACAGTACGTCGCGCACCACGGCGTAAGTCTTAGAGCGGCCAACGCAACGACTGCGCAGCTGCCAGGTGGGCGCGGCCGGTGCTCGGAATCGGCATGGACCACGCGTCCACTGCGGGTCTGAGCGCGCCGTCCGCGCCCACCTGGCAGCTGCTCGCGACGTTGTGTTAGTCGCTCTTGATCTGCACGCGGGCTGACGACGGTGATGGAACGACAGGCAGTCATCGCACCCGCCCCAGCGCGCACCTGTATCGCCAGCTCACACGCGTCCGGCTAAGCTGCCCTGATGCCTCGTCTTCTGCCCCTGTTGTTATTGCTCTGCATCTGTCCCGCCGCGCGTGTGCAGGCGCAGGAAATCCATCGCTGCGTCTCGCCGGACGGGCAGACCATGTTCACCGACCGGCGCTGCGACGACGTTAGCGCGGCCAGCCGCCCGCCGCCCGCCATCAGCACGCAGGGCAATTACGGCCTGTATCGCTACGGCTGCCCGCGGCGGCTGAGCGAACTGGTGTCGTTGCTGCAATCGGCGGTCGACAGCCGCGATGTCAACCGCCTGTCCAGCCTGTATCTGTGGAGCGGGCAATCCGATGCCACCGCCAATCAGGTACTGAGCAGGCTGGAGGCCATCGTGCAGCGTCCATTGCTGGATATCGTGCCGATGTATCCACAAAGCGACACCCCGACCTGGGACACCGAAGCCACCGCACCGACGCCGTCGCTGGATGGCAGCGCCATCGATGCCCCACTTCCCACCCCGCCCAGCCGCCCGCGTCCCTGGGGCTTGCAGCTGGAACAGAACCTGGCCAGCGGCACGCCCGCGCGTAGCGTGCTGCGGCTGCGCAGGCAATACAACTGCTTCTGGGTGACGTTTTAGCGCCATGTGGCGCGCGCGGACGGGGCTCAGAAGCGGCATCCATCACTCGGACCTTCCGGCTTGTCCAGGCAGTACACCTCCGCCTGACCGCTGCTCGCTGCGTTGTACGCACGGCCCTAATAACGAAGCGATTGAACGCTTACCAACGCCCGGCAAACCGCCGAACACCACCAGCGTCGGTGCGGTTATTGCGGCCAAAGCGAGCGGATCGCCGCAATGCCCTGCGCACCATGCGAGCGCGCCTCGCGCACATCTTCAATCTGCATGCCGCCAAGCGCGTAGATCGGCAGCGAGACCTGTTCACGCAAGGTTTCGAAACCGCCCCATCCGAGAGGTGTGGCGCCCGGGTGCGATGCGGTGGCCTGCACCGGCCCCAACACCGCGAAGTCGCAGCCGATCCGTTGCGCGTGGCGCAAGTCGTCCAAGCCATGACAGGAAGCAGCCACCAGCTGTTCTGCGGGCAGCGGGCGTTCCTGCAGACCGGCCAACTGCTCCGACCCCAGATGCACGCCGACCCCCAGTTCCGCAGCCAGCGCGATATCGCGATTGAGCAGCAGCTGCGCGCGGGTGCGTCCACGTAAGCGCATGACCTGCTGCAGCAGCGCCTGCCACTGCGCAGGTGCTGTCTGTCGCGCGCGCAGCTGGATCCGCGTGATCCCATTCTGCAATGCGCGCTCCAGGCCTTCCAGCCAGCGTGCGTCGTCCTCCGGTTCGGGGGTGATCAGGTAATGGTCGGGCTGGCGCAGCGCACCCACCACCGGCACATCGGCCGGCGGCATCGAATAGCGCGCCAGCTTGTCTGCCGCCACCCAGGTCATGGCCTGGCCTTCGCGCCCACGTGGGCTGCCTTTCCAGGCGGTGATGTGACGCACTTCCAGACGCAGCCGCTTGTCCGGATACAGCTGCGGCACATCCATGAGCCAGTCCCCGACCTGCGCCTCGATGCCAAGCTCTTCGTTGAGCTCGCGCACCAGCGCTTGTTCGGACGTTTCGCCGGGCTCACGCTTGCCACCCGGGAATTCCCACAGGCCAGGCATGTCGCGGGTTTCTGTACGACGGGTCAGCAAGATGCGCCCGCGGGGGTCGGTGATCACGCCGGCAACGACGTGAATGGATCGAAGAGAATCAGGCATGGACGCAAGAGTGCCGCGAGTGAGCGGTTCAGCGCAATCGCTTGAGGGCTGGGATTCGTGATTCGTGAGTAGGGATTGGTAACAGCTGGTGCACTACAGGCGTTAGCCAATCCCGCATCACGAATCCCCCAATCCCGGCTTCACAACGGCTGCCCGATTCGCCACAGCACGCCGCTGGGATCGTGCAAGGTGAAATCGCGCGCGCCCCACGGCCGGTCTTCCGGAGCGCTGACGCTCGCACCGAACTGCGCATCCAAACCAATGTCGTGCACGTGCTGCCACCAAGCGTCGGCATCGTCCACCCACAGATGCAGCATCAGGTTCTCGGCCAACTCGCGCACGTAAAAATCCTGCAGCAAGAACGCGCACTGCGCGCCATGCCGGAAACAGGTCACATTGCCCACCTCGTCTTCCTGCACGAATCCCAGCGCGCGATAGAACCGCTGCGACACTGCGTAATCGCGCGCAGGCACGAAGACCTTCAGTTGTTGGCTGGACAGCTGCGACATGACCGCACTCCAAGCAGGACGTGCAATGAGCATACGCCCCGCAATCGCACAGACGCAGCAGCGCGATGCACGGCGGCACAGGTAACGCATCAAGAATCTACGACTGCGTAGCTGCAGCTCACGCTCACTGGAATAGGCGCCTTGAACGCGCGCTCCCAGCGTTGATGTCGTGGTGTCCCAACGAATGCCGACCGACTCGACCAGCGACACTCTTAGCAGGAACTTGGCCCAACGCAAGCGAGATCAGCAGGCAGGGCCTTGCACCCAACCTCCAACATTCAACTCCCGCTTTTCAGACAATTTCCACTTCTCAAAAGCCCCACCAACTCTCCGTCAGCACAGCCCCCTTGGTAAGGAGGCGCGCCAACGGCGCGGGGATCGGAAGAGTACCGTGCACCCAACGTCCGCAACGCGGACGCTGGGTGAGCAGCCCGCAAAGCGGGCTGCTCCACGGTCAACTCAGCTCAGCTGAGTTGACCGTGGCAGTGCTTGTACTTCTTGCCGCTGCCGCAGGGGCAAGGATCGTTGCGGCCGACCTTTGGCTCGTCGCGGGTGACCTGCGAGACCGGGACCGGCGCGTTGCCGCTCTGCACCTGCGCGGCTTCCTCGTCAGTGCCGTAGCCACCCACATCCTGGTGCTGGAATTGCGAGGCCATCAAGCGCGCCTGCGCATGGAGACGTTCCTGCTCTTCCAGTTCGGCCACTTCTTCTTCGCTGCGGATGCGCACACGCGCCAGCAGATGGATCACTTCACGCTTGACGTTCTCCAGCATCTCGGAGAACAGCTCGAACGCTTCTTTTTTATATTCCTGCTTGGGCTGCTTCTGTGCGTAACCGCGCAGATAGATGCCCTGGCGCAGGTAATCCATCTTGGCCAGGTGCTCCTTCCAGCCCTGGTCGAGCACGGTCAGCATCACGTGCTTTTCCAACGCGCGCATGGTGTCGTTGCCCACGGCCGCTTCCTTCTCGGCGAAGTGCGCATCCACTGCTGCCTGCACCTTGGCGGCAATCTGCTCGGCATCAATCTCTTCTTGCGTGCGCACCATGTCGGTCAGCGACAAGGTCACGCCCAGCTCGGACTCCAGCGTAGCTTCCAGGCCCTTCACGTCCCACTGTTCGTCCACCGAATTGGGCGGCACGAAGCGTGCAACCAGATCATAGATCACATCGCCGCGAATCCCGTCGACGTTGTCCTTGACCGACTCGGCGTCCAGCAATTCATCGCGCTGGGCGTAGATCACCTTGCGCTGATCGTTGTTGACGTCGTCGAAATCCAGCAGGTTCTTGCGGATGTCGAAGTTATGCGCTTCCACCTTGCGCTGCGCCTTTTCGATCTGCCGGCTGACCAGGCGATCTTCGATGACGTCGTCTTCCTTCATGCCCATCATGCGCATCGCCTTCTGGACCCAGTCCGAGGCGAAGATGCGCATCAGATTGTCTTCCAGCGACAGATAGAAGCGCGACGAACCCGGGTCGCCCTGACGACCGGCACGGCCGCGCAGCTGGTTGTCGATACGCCGCGATTCGTGGCGTTCGGTACCGATGATGTGCAGGCCGCCGGCCGCCTTGACCGCGTCATGACGACGCTGCCAGTCGGTCTTGATCTTGAAGCGCGCGTCTTCGGTGGCGTCTTCGCCGAGGGCGTGATACTCCGATTCCAACGAACCGCCCAGCACGATGTCGGTACCGCGACCGGCCATATTGGTGGCGATGGTTACCGCGCCCGGTTGGCCGGCGTTGGCCACGATGGTGGCTTCGCGCTCGTGCTGCTTGGCGTTGAGCACTTCGTGCTTCACCCCGGCTTTGCGCAGATGCTCGGACAGCATTTCCGAGGTCTCGATCGAGGTCGTCCCCACCAACACCGGCTGACCGCGCTTGGCACAGTCTTCGATGTCGGCCAGCACCGCGTTGAACTTGCCCTTGCGGTTGAGGAACACCTGGTCCGGATGGTCCTTGCGCACGGTCGGGCGGTTGGTCGGGATCACCACCACTTCCAGGCCGTAGATGCTCTGGAATTCGTAGGCTTCGGTGTCGGCCGTACCGGTCATGCCGGACAGCTTCTTGTACATGCGGAACAGGTTCTGGAAGGTGATGCTGGCCAGCGTCTGGTTTTCGCGCTGCACCGGCACGCCTTCCTTCGCTTCGACCGCCTGATGCAGACCGTCGGACCAGCGCCGCCCGGACAGCGTACGGCCGGTGAATTCGTCCACGATCACCACTTCGCCATCGCGCACGATGTAATCCACATCGCGCTGATAGATCGCATGCGCACGCAGCGCCGCGTTGAGGTGATGCACCACGCTCAGGTTCTGCGCGGCATACAGGCCGTCTTCGGCGTTTTCCAGGATGCCGGCCTGCAGCAGCAGTTCTTCGGCGTGGCCCATGCCCGCCTCCGACAGATGCACCTGCTTGCCCTTCTCGTCGACCCAGAAATCGCCTTCGCCTTCTTCGCTTTCCTGCTTGGTCAGCTGCGGCACGATGCGGTTGACGCGGATGTACAGCTCCGGCGACTCGTCGGCCGGGCCGGAGATGATCAGCGGGGTGCGCGCTTCGTCGATCAGGATCGAGTCCACTTCGTCGACGATCGCGTAATGCAGAGTACGCTGGTAGCGGTCGGCGCGCGACAGCGCCATGTTGTCGCGCAGGTAGTCGAAGCCGAATTCGTTATTGGTGCCGTAGGTGATGTCGCTGCCGTAGGCCTCGCGCTTGTCGCTGTGCGGCATGCCCGGATACACCACGCCTACGCTCAGGCCCAGCCAGTTGTACAACTTGCCCATCTGCGCGGCGTCGCGGCGCGCCAGGTAGTCGTTGACCGTGACCACGTGCACGCCCTCGCCCTGCAGCGCGTTGAGGTACACCGGCAGCGTGGCCACCAGGGTCTTGCCTTCGCCGGTGCGCATCTCAGCGATCTTGCCCAGGTGCAACACCATGCCGCCGATCAGCTGCACATCGTAATGGCGCATGCCGAGCACGCGGCGGCTGGCCTCGCGGCACACCGCAAAGGCTTCGGGAAGAATCTTGTCCAGGGACTCACCGGCGGCAAGCCGCTGCTTGAACTCCGGGGTCTTGGCTTGCAGCTCGGCGTCAGAGAGCTTCTCGATCGTCGGCTCCAGCGCATTGATCTGGGTGACGAGGCGGGTGAGCTGGCGCAGCTGGCGTTCGTTACGACTGCCAAAGACACGGGTAAGCAGACTGTTGATCATTGAAGAAACCGGTTGAAAAGGAACGGTTTGACCGACGCCGGTCCCCACAGACCCGACCGCCGTAAACGAAACAGGGCGCACTGCGCCCTGTCGATGGCAACACCCTATTGTAGCTTGGGGCGGGCCTTCACGAATCAAGCGCGGCCCGCGCCTTCGTCAACCGCGCCCTTGACGTCCCACCGGCGTGGTTTCACCCAGGAATTTGCGCGGATTGACCACGCGCCCGTCCGCCCAGACCTCGAAATGCACGTGTGCGGCGGTAGAACGGCCGCTGGAGCCGGCACGCGCCACCTGCTGGCCGGCACGCACCAGATCGCCCACCTTCACCACCAGACGCGAGTTGTGCGCATAGCGGGTCACATAGCCATTGCCGTGATCCACTTCCACCACATTGCCGTAGCCGCCACGCACACCGGCGTAGCTGACCACGCCATCGGCAACCGACATCACCGGGTCGCCCACGTTGGCGTGGAAGTCCACACCCTTGTGGAAGGCCGAACCACCGTCGAACGGGTCGGCGCGACCGCCGAAGCCGGAGGTGATGTAGGTGTTGCGGATCGGCATCCGCGAAGGCACCGCGTTCTGCTCGAGCTGATGATCGAACATCAGCGAGGCCAGGACGTCCAGTTGCTGGCCGGAGGCGGAGAACTGCTGCTCCACTTGCCCGAGCGTCTCCTTCAGCTCTTTCACCGGCATGTCGCTGACCGGCTCATCGCCGCCACCGACGCCGACAGGCTCATCGAAGTCGAACTCGCCGTCCTTCAACTTGCCCATCTCGGTGAGGCGCTCGCCCAATGCATTGAGGCGGGTCGCCTGCGCCTGCAGCTCGCCCAGACGGGCGGCCAGCGCATTGACCTGCGCCTGTGAGGCGCGCTGCGCCTGGGCCAGCTCGGCCTGCTGTTGCGCAACCTTGGCCTGCAGCGCGGAATTGGTCACCATGCCGGTGGCGGTGCTTGCACCAACGCCGATCAGCATGCCCAGGCCCAGTACCGCACCAAGCACCACCATCGGCCGATCTGCTGCAACGTCCTGGAACTGCCGGGCCGCACGCTGCGCCCGGGTCTGCCGGGATTTGATGACAAATTTTTTCAACGCCATATGAGTGTCATGTCCAAGCCCAAGTCCAACGCACACACCCCTTCCACTCCACAACCGGCCATCGAGGCCGCGTTGGGGGAAAAGGCTGGCGACCCCTTGCGCCGAGCCTTGTGGCTCGATGCACTGGACCGGCAGTTGCGCTCCCTGTTACCACCTCATCTGGCCACCCGTTGCCGGTTAGCCAATGTCCGAGGCAAACAGCTCGTTTTTCTGGTGGATTCGCCGGTCTGGCATGCCAAGGTGCGACTTGCCGAAACCCAAATCCTGGATGCCGCCCGATCCATCGGACTGGAGGCCACCGCAGTGACCGTCAAGACCGCAACCGCGCCGCTGCATTCCCCAACGCAGCAGAACCGCGACCGTCCTAAACCCGTGTCAGAGGCGACGCACAAAGGTTTGCGCGACGCGTTGGCTTCCTTGCAGGACGTCTTACCGACGAAGCGGTAAGGTCTTCACCGCTCATCCAGAGCGGCCGCCAGTGCGTGAGAGCGTTGCGAAGAGCTCACACGGCCCGACGCATCCTAGCGGGCATGTCGGCCGCAGGAGTTAGGGAATTATTAGATAAATGTTAAGAATGAACAAAAAATACAACTTGATTCACACTTTCTGTGCCAACTAGGGCATTCCCTGACACTACGCGTAGACAGGGCTGGCGTAGGTGACCGGCGGCTGCTCGGTGCCTTCCGGGAAGCTCACCCATTCCCAGGCGGCCTGGTCGGCCAACAACGCACGCACCAGTTTGTTGTTGAGGGCGTGGCCGGATTTGAAGCCTTCGTAAGCACCCAGGATGGCGCCGCCAGCCAGATACAGATCGCCAATGGCGTCCAGAATCTTGTGCCGCACGAATTCGTTGGTGTAGCGCAGGCCGTCTTCGTTGAGCACACGGAACTCGTCCAGCACGATGGCGTTGTCCATTGAACCGCCCAGGCCCAGATTGCGCTCGCGCATGTACTCGAGGTCGCGCATGAAACCGAAGGTGCGCGCGCGCGAAATTTCCGTGACGTACGCCGACGTGGAGAAATCGATTTCCTGGCGCGACTGCTTGGCCGGGATCATCGGGTGATTGAATTCGATGGTGAAACCAAGCTTGTAGCCCTCGTAGGGCTCAAAGCGCGCCACCTTGTCGCCGTCGCGCACTTCCACGGTCTGCTTGATCCGGATGAAGCGCTTGGGCTTGCTCTGTTCGACGATACCTGCCGACTGCAGCAGGAACACGAACGGGCCGGACGAACCATCCATGATGGGCAACTCGGCCGAGGACAGTTCGACGATGACATTGTCCACACCCAAGCCCGCCAATGCGGACATCAGATGTTCGACGGTCTGGATCTTGGCACCGTTGCAGCTCAGGCCGGTGCACAACGTGGTTTCGGTGACCAGCTCGGCATCGGCGGGGACTTCGACGATCGGTTCCAGGTCCACACGTCGGAACACCACGCCATGATCGACCGGAGCCGGTCGTAGCGTCATATACACCTTGTCGCCGCTATGCAGGCCGACGCCGGTGGCGCGAATGGTGTTCTTGAGCGTGCGTTGCTGGGTCATATGCGAAGTCTGGCTGAACAATGCAGACAGACGCTGAATCGACTGCCTGGCCCGCTGAGATTATCAGTATTTTAACAAGTCGCGCGTGACGGAAACTGTCATCACCCGGTCACGCTGTTACAAAAGCTGCCGGATCGGCACCGATCCGGCAGAAATGACATGGCATGGCAATGCACCCCGAAGCGGACTCCGGGGCAAGACGGGCTGCGTCACCGTAGCGACGCGGCCGACGCTCCTTAGTCGGCCTGGCGGCGCAGGAACGCCGGAATATCCAGATAATCGTTGGGCAGGTCAGCCGCCGGCGCCGAGGAGCCGCCGCTGGTGTGGTTGCCGCTGCTGCTGCCAGCCGAGTCGCTGCTCGGACGACGCAGGCCCAGGCCCATGCTGCCGCCGACGGCCTTGGACACCGCGTCGCCGCTGTTGGTGTCGAAGTCGCCGAATTCCGGCTGCCCGGTGGTGGCATTGCGCACCAACTTGATCGGCGCACGCTGATCCGGACGCTGGGGCTGCCGCGCAACCGCACGGTTCAGGCCGGTGGCCACCACGGTCACGCGCACTTCGTCCTGCATGTCCGGGTCGAGCACGGTACCGACGACCACGGTGGCATCTTCCGAGGCGAAGGCTTCGATGGTGCGGCCGATCTCGTCGAACTCGGACATGGTGAAGTCCGGGCCGGCGGTGATGTTGACCAGGATGCCGTTGGCGCCGGCCAGGTTCACATCGTCCAGCAGCGGGTTCTGGATGGCGGCTTCGGCAGCGGCCTGCGCGCGATCGTCGCCGCGTGCCGAACCGGTGCCCATCATGGCCAGACCCATTTCCGACATCACGGTGCGCACGTCGGCGAAGTCGACGTTGATCAGGCCCGGACGCACGATCAGATCGGCGATGCCCTGCACCGCGCCCTGCAGCACGTCGTTGGCAGCGCGGAACGCCTGGATCATGGTGGCGTTGCGGCCCAGCACGGTGATCAGCTTTTCATTGGGGATGGTGATCAGCGAATCGCAATGCTGGCTCAACTCTTCGATGCCCTTCAGCGCCACCTGCATGCGGCGACGGCCTTCGAACGGAAACGGCTTGGTGACCACGGCCACGGTCAGGATGCCCATCTCCTTGGCCAGCTGTGCGACCACCGGTGCGGCGCCGGTGCCGGTCCCGCCACCCATGCCGGCGGTGATGAAGACCATGTCCGCACCCTGCAGCGCGTCCATGATGCGCTCGCGATCTTCCAGCGCGGCCTGGCGGCCGACTTCCGGATTGGCGCCTGCGCCCAGGCCCTTGGTGACGTTGGTGCCAAGCTGCAGCTGCAACTTGGCGCCGCAATTCTTGATCGCTTGCGAGTCGGTGTTGGCGGTGATGAATTCCACGCCATCGACGTTGGTGTTGACCATGTGCGCGACGGCATTGCCGCCGCCACCGCCCACGCCCACAACCTTGATGACTGCGTTGGGAGCCATTTTTTCAATCAGTTCGAAATGTGCCATGTCAGTGTCCTCTTGAGCCGGGAGTGAGAAGTGGGGAGAGGGGAGTCGCAAACGCGCTGGTCCCTGCCCTACTCCGCATCACGGCGAGTGTTGTTGTTTGAAAGTCGGGTCTCGGTTGCGTGGCCATTGATGCGCTGTTGCGCTCAACGACTCACCACACCTGCTCCTCGACGCAATGCCTGCAAAAAAATTTTACCGCCTACCTGCTCGCCGCTCTCTACTTCATCTTCGCAACCGCCGCCGCTTTGCCTTTCGCTCTTGCTCTTGCCAATCCCGAATTCAAACTCCCGAATCTCGGCCCGTCAGAATTCGCCGCGATACCAATTCTTCAATTTCTTGAACAAGCTTCCCGCGCGTCCGGTCGGGATCGACGGGCGACGCGGATGTTCGATCTGGCTGCCCATCAGCAACAGGCCGACGCCCGAGGCATGCACCGGGTTGCCGACGACTTCGCCCAAGCCCGTGACGTGCTGCGGAATGCCTACGCGCACCGGCATTTGCAGCATTTCCTCGGCCAGTTCCACCACGCCTTCCATCTTCGAGGCGCCGCCGGTGAGCACCATGCCGGCGCGCACCATTTCTTCGAAGCCGGAGCGGCGCAGTTCGGCCTGCACCATCTCGAAGATTTCTTCGTAACGGCCCTGCACCGCCTGCGCGAGTGCATGGCGGGGCATGCGGCGCGGCGGGCGATCGCCCACCGATGGCACCTGGATGCTCTCTTCGGCGGTGGCCAGCTGCGCCAGCGCACAGGCGTAGCGGACCTTGATCTGCTCGGCTTCCGGCGTGGGCGTGCGCAGCATGTGCGCGATGTCGTTGGTGACGTGGTCGCCGGCAATCGGCAAGGAAGCGGTATGGCAGATCGCGCCCTGCACGTACACCGCCAGATCGGTGGTGCCGGCGCCGATGTCCACCAGCACCACGCCGAGCTCGCGTTCGTCGGCGGTCAGCACTGCGACCGACGATGCCAGCGACGACAGCACCAGATCGTCGACATGCAGGCCGCACTTCTGCACGCACTTGGTGATGTTGGCGGCGGCCGACTGCGCGCACACCACCAGATGCGCTTGCACCTCCAGGCGCACGCCGGTCATGCCGACCGGGTTACGGATGCCTTCCTGCGAATCGTCCAGCACGTACTCGCGCGGGATCGCATGCAGGATGCGCTGATCGGCAGGAATGGCCACCGCCTTGGCGGCATCGAGCACACGCTCCAGATCGCTCCAGGTCACTTCGCCGTCGCGGATCGGCACGATGCCGGGCGAATTCTTGCACTGCACGTGGTTGCCGGAAATCGAGGCATACACCGAGCGGATCTCGCAGCCAGCCATCAGTTCGGCTTCCTCCACCGCACGCTGGATCGACTGCACGGTGGATTCGATGTCCACCACCACACCGCGCTTGAGACCGCGCGATTCATGCGAACCGATGCCGATCACTTCGATCGGATTGCCGGGCGAGTATTCGCCGACCAGCGCAACGACCTTGGAAGTGCCGATGTCCAGTCCAACGATGAGGGATTTGTCGCCTTTGCGATTCATGTCTTAAAGCCGGGAGTCGGGAGTCGGGAGTCGGGAGTCGTGAAACGCGGATGGACCAGGGCAACCCGAGAGGATGCCGCGCGATGCCGAGGCGTCGATTTTTCCAATCCCGAATCCCCACTCTCCACCGCCCGCCTTTCAACGGTAAATCCATTGGTGTAGCGAAGGTCGGCGCGGGAGATCGGGCGCTGCGGATCGGCCAGCTGCGGCAGCATGCGTGCGAAGCGCTGCAGACGGGCGCGCGCATCGTCGCGGCCGACCACGATCTGCACGCCATTGCTCAGACCCAGCGACCAGCTGCCGCGCGCGTCCATTTCAAGACGCTCCACATCCAGCCCGGTCGGTGCGAACAAGGCGCGCGATTCGTTGTATAGCGCCACCACATCCTGGGTTTTGCTGTCCGGCCCACCCAGCTGCGGCAACTTGAAATCCTTCAACAGCGGCGGGGTGCGAAACAGCCGGCCCTGCTCGGACAGCATGCGGTCGGTGCCCCAGCGCGCAAACGGCTTGTGCTCGGTCACGTGCACTTCCAGCACGTCCGGCCAGCGCTTGCGCACCTGCGCACTTTCCACCCACGGCAAGCGCGCGATGGCGTCCTGCGCCTGCTGCAGTTTCACCGCAAAAAAACCGGCACGCGCATACGGCAACACCACCGCACGCAACTCTTCGGCCGGCACGCGCTTGAAGTCGCCGGACACGCGCAACTTGGCCAACGGCCAACGCTCGGCACCGACCCAGCCATTGAGCACAGCCACCACCGGCAGCGCGACCAACGCCAGCGCGAGCAACCAGGCCAGGATGCGCAGGGTGGCGTTCATGGGCGCGCTCCGCACACGGGATTCGGCATTGGAGATTGGGGGTTGGTCACGGCAGCAGCCACAGCAAAGGCGCGCATGGCACCGCCGTTCACCAATCCCGAATGCCGAATCCCCAATCCCGTCATCACAGCGTCTGCTCCAGCACGCGCCAGACCAGTTCTTCGAAATCGATGCCGAGCTGGCGGGCGGCCTTGGGCACCAGCGAGTGGCTGGTCATGCCGGGAGCGGTGTTCACTTCGAGCAGATACAGCTGGCCGCTGCTGCCATCGCGCATCACGTCCACGCGGCCCCAGCCACGGCAGCCGGCAGCGCGGAACGCATCGAGCGCAAGTTGGCGGATCTGCGCTTCGGGCTCGCCTTCCAGGCCCGGGCACAGATACTGCGTGTCTTCGGCGATGTACTTGGCGTTGTAGTCGTACCACTGGCCCTTGGGCACGATGCGGATGGACGGCAACGCGGTGTCGCCGAGCACCGCAACGGTCAGTTCGTCGCCTTCGATCAACTGCTCCATCAACAGCGCACCGTCGTAGCGGGCAGCCAGGGTCACTGCGTCTTCGAGCTGTGCCTGGTCGAACACGCGGCTGACGCCAACGCTTGAGCCTTCATTGGCCGGCTTGACGATGACCGGTAAACCGAGCTGTTGTGCCGCGACATGAATGTCCGCGGCGCTGGCGCCAGCAGCCAACCGCGCGTAACGCGGTGTCGACAGGCCCAGCGACAGCCACACCTGTTTGGTACGGATCTTGTCCATGCTCAACGCCGAGCCAAGCACATCCGAGCCGGTATACGGCACGCCGAAAGCTTCCATCAGGCCCTGCACGATGCCGTCTTCGCCGCCGCCGTTATGGCCGTGCAGCACATTGAACACGCGATCAAACTGCTGCGCGACCAACGCCTTGGCCAGTGCCGCAATGCCATCGACCGGCTGCGCATCGACGCCGCGCGCACGCAGCGCTTCCAGCACATTGCTGCCGGAGTTCAAGGACACCTCGCGCTCGGACGAAGTGCCGCCGAGCAACACGGCGACGCGGCCAAAGATGGCCGGATCGCTGGTGCGGGCATTGGCGATGACCGCGCTCATGCCGGCTCTCCGACAAACCCGTTGTTGATGATGTGCTGTGCCACATAACCGATATCGCCGGCGCCCATCATCAACAGCAGGTCACCGTCTTGCAGCACGTCCGGCAACACTTCGGCAAGGCTGGCGATCTGGCCGACGACCACCGGTTCGCTGCGGCCGCGCGCACGGATGGCGCGCGCTAGTGCACGCGAATCGGCGCCCGGAATCGGCGCTTCGCCTGCCGGGTAGACCTCGCTCAACACCAATGCGTCGACCGTGCTGAGCACCGCGGCGAAGGCGTCGAACTGATCGCGGGTGCGGCTATAGCGGTGTGGCTGGAATGCGACGACCAGGCGCTTGTCCGGCCAGCCACCACGCGCCGCAGCGAACACGGCTTCGAGCTCGCGTGGATGGTGGCCGTAATCGTCGACCACGCGCACGCGCGCGCCGGTGCTGGTGGTGACTTCGCCCAGATCGTTGAAACGACGGCCGATGCCGGCGAAGTTTTCCAGCGCGCGTGCAATGGTGCCCGGAGCCACGCCGAGCTGCCAGCCGATTGCGGCAGCCGCCAGTGCATTGAGCACGTTGTGACGCCCCGGCAGCGCCAATGTCACTGGCGTGGTGGTGCCTTCCGGCAGACGCAGCGTGAAGCGCATGCGCGGACCGTCCTGCACCACATCTTCGGCGCGCACGTCGGCGTTTTCGCTCATGCCGTAGCTCATCACGTGGCGCGGCGTCCTGCCGGCCAGCGCAGCGACTTCCGGGTCGTCGATGCACAGCAGTGACAGGCCATAGAACGGCAGGCGCTGCAGGAATTCGGCGAATGCGGCCTGGATACGCGCGAAATCGTTGCCGTAATTTTCCAGGTGATCCGCATCGATGTTGGTGATGACGGCCATCAACGGATTCAGGCGCAGGAAGCTGCCATCGCTCTCGTCGGCCTCGGCGACCAGCCATTGGCCGCCACCGAGTTTTGCGTTGGCGCCTGCGGCCAGCAGCTGGCCGCCGATGACGAACGTCGGGTCCAACCCGCCTTCGCTCAGCACCGCTGCAGCCAGGCTGGTGGTGGTGGTCTTGCCATGCGTGCCGGCCACCGCGATGCCGCGGCGGAAGCGCATCAACTCGGCCAGCATCGCGGCACGCGGCATGATCGGAATGCGCTGGCTGCGCGCTTCCATCAGCTCGGGGTTGTCATCGCGAATGGCGCTGGAGACCACCACGCAATCGGTGCCCAACACATTGGCGGCCGAGTGGCCGCGCATCACGCGCGCACCCAGCTTGGCCAAGCGACGCGTGGCCACGTTATCCGAGTTATCCGAGCCGGAGACTTCATAGCCCAGCGTCAACATCACCTCGGCAATGCCGCTCATGCCGGTGCCGCCGATGCCGACGAAATGCACGCGCGGAAACGCGCGCACCAGATCGCCACTGTCCTGCAGACGGCGGATCAAGCTGCACCCCCTGCGAAGGTGCCGGGAGTGAGGATGGCCAGCCTGTGGCTGTCGAAGAGCGAGCGGCATTGGAGATTGGCAACGGCGGCGGTCGATCGCCCCGAAAATTGACCATCAACGGAGTTCTGCATGCTGTCCTGCTTGTGCTGTTGCTCTTTACCAATCCCGAATCCCGCTCGCTCTTCGACAGCCGGAGGCTGGCGATCCCCAGTCCCGGCCTCCTGAAGAATGATGTCGGCGATGCGCTCGGCGGCGTCCGGCTTGGCCAGGGTGCGTGCGGCGTTGGCCATCGACAGGCGACGGGCCGGGTCGGTGAGCAACGTCTGCAACACCTGCTGCAAGCGCACTGCCAGGCTGTCGTCCTGCTTGAGCAGCACGGCGGCGTCGGCCCCAACCAGATATTCGGCATTGCGGGTTTGATGGTCGTCCACGGCGGCGGCAAACGGCACCAGCACGCTGCCGACACCGGCGGCGCACAGCTCTGCAAGCGTGGAAGCCCCGGCACGGCACACCACCAGATCGGCCCACGCATAGGCCGCAGCCATGTCGGCGATAAAGGGTTCGACGCTGGCGTTGACGCTGGCCTGTGCATACGCCACCTCGGCTTCGGCGCGCAGCTTTTCGCCGCACTGATGGCGAACCTCGACATCCGGATGACCGAGTGCGGCCAGCGCTGTCGGCACCGCCTGATTCAACACGCGCGCGCCCTGGCTTCCGCCCAGCACCAAGACGCATACCGGGCCGGTGCGACCGACCAAACGGTCAGCCGGCGCAGGCAGTGCAGCGATTTCTGCACGCACTGGGTTGCCTACCGCTTCTTCGCCAGCAAAGCTGCCCGGAAAGCCGGTCAGCACGCGGCGCGCGAAACGCGACAACACCTTGTTTGTCATGCCAGGTGCGCGATTCTGTTCGTGCACCAGCAACGGCGCACCGAGCAAGCGCGCAGCCAGCCCGCCCGGACCGGCAGCAAAGCCGCCAAAACTGATCACCGCACGCGGCTGGCGCTTGCGCAGCACAAAGCCTGCGGCGCGCACTGCGCGCATTACCCGCAGCGGCGCGCCGAGCAACTTCACCATGCCTTTGCCGCGCAGGCCGGTGATGGCCAGCGTATCGATCGGAATGTCGTGCTGCGGCACCAGGCGGGTTTCCATCGCGCCATCGGCACCCAGCCAGGTCACCGGCACGCCGCGCGCGCTCAGCACCTTGGCCACGGCCAGTCCCGGGAAAATATGCCCACCGGTGCCGCCGGCCAGAATCATCACCGGCTGAATCCGCGCAGATGGATGTGCGGGCGTTTGCGAGAGATGCGCATAAACGCTCACGCAATCCTCCCAAACGTCGGTTCCACACGCGGTTGCATGCGGCTGGTGCCGCGCAGGATGGCAGATGCCGGTGCTACATGGGCGGCAACCGGGGCGGCGGCAGGTGCGGGCGCAGCGGCAGTGTCGCGTTGCGGCTTGCGCGCAGGCGCGTAGGCCGGCGGTACCGCATCGACCACCGGCTCGGCTGGCTCACCTGGCGAGATGGCCGCGCCCTGCGGAGACAACTTGCTGCGCAGGCGCTCGGCGCGATCGGCCTCGTAGGACACCCGCAGCAGCACACCCATCGCAAGACAGGTCATCAGCACCGATGAACCGCCTGACGAAATCAGCGGCAGGGTCAGCCCCTTGGTCGGCAGGATGCCCAGGTTGACGCCGATCGACACGAAGCTCTGCATTGCGATCCACAGGCCGATGCCGAAGGCGATGTAGCCGGAGAAATGCCGCTTCATTTCCACGCAGCGCATGCCCAGCCAGAAGGCGCGACCGACCAGCAGCGCGTACAACCCGATCACCCCGCACACACCCACAAAGCCCAGTTCCTCGGCGATCACCGAGAAGATGAAGTCGGTGTGCGATTCGGGCAGATAGTTGAGCTTCTGTACCGAGGCGCCCAGGCCTACGCCGGTCCACTGACCGCGACCGATGGCCATCAGGGCGTTGGACAGCTGGTAGCCCGAGCCCAACTGATCCACCCACGGGTCCATGAAGGAGGTCACGCGCCGCATGCGGTACGGCTCGAAGATCACCAATGCCACCAATGCCGGCAGCAACAGCAGGATCGGCAGGATGATGCGCCCGATCGGCGCACCGCCCAGCACAAGCATGCAGGCGGTCACGCTCAGCAGCAGCATCGAGGAGCCGAAGTCCGGCTGCAGCAGCAACAGGCCGACCAAGAGGCCGACCACGAACACCGGTTTGAGCATCGCCTGCCAGGTCGCGTTGACCTCGTCGCGGAAACGCACCAGATAGCTCGCAAGCCAGATGATGTAGAACACTTTCACCGATTCGACCACCTGAAACCGCGACACGCCCAGGTTGATCCAGCGCTTGGCGCCATTGACGGTGCTGCCCAGGCCAGGCACGAACACCACGACGAGCAGCACAAAGCAGGCCAGCAACAGCATCTGGTTATGCTGTTCGATGGTCTTGAGCTCGGTGCGCATTGCCCAGAACGCCAGCGCGATGCCGCCCCCCAGGAACAGCAAGTGGCGGGTCAGGTAGTAGAACGGGCTGGCTTCCAGCTCGATCGAGCTGGACGCCACCATCACCACGCCCAGCGAGGCGAGCGTGACCGCGGCCCCGAGCAGCCACGGATCGTAGCGGCCGCCGATGGCGTCCAGTCGTGTGGCCTGGCGGGACATGTCGTTCATCAGCGCACCTTCAACGTGGCAAGGCCGATCAGCACCAGCACCACCGAAATGATCCAGAAACGCACGATCACGCGCGGCTCCGGCCAACCCTTGAGTTCGAAATGGTGGTGGATCGGCGCCATGCGGAACACGCGCTTGCCGGTCAGCTTGAAGCTGGCCACCTGGATGATCACCGACAGCGTTTCGATCACGAACACGCCGCCCATGATCACCAGCACCATTTCCTGACGCACGATCACCGCGATGGTGCCGAGCACCGCGCCCAGCGACAGCGCGCCGATGTCGCCCATGAACACCATTGCAGGGTAGGTGTTGAACCAGAGAAAGCCCAACCCTGCCCCGGCGATCGCCGAGCAGATGATGATCAGCTCGCCAGCGCCGGGAATCAGCGGGATTTTCAGGTATTCGGCAAACACCACGTTGCCCGACGCATACGCGAACACCCCCAGCGCGCAGGCCACCAGCACGGTCGGCATGATGGCCAAACCATCCAGGCCGTCGGTGAGGTTCACTGCATTGGAGAAACCCACGATCCAGAAGTAGGCGATCACCACGAAGCTCACGCCGGCCAGCGGCAGCGCGATGGACTTGAACATCGGGATGTAAAACGTGATCGCCGCCGGGACGTCGGCGGTGTAGTACAGGAACAAGCCGGCCGCCAGGCCGAAGATCGACTGCAGCAGATACTTCCAGCGCGATTTCAACCCATTCGGGTCGCGACGCACGATCTTGATCCAGTCGTCGTACCAGCCGATCGCACCGAAGCAGATCATCACCGCCAGCACCAACCACACATAGCGATTACGCAGGTCGCCCCACAGCAGCACCGACAAGGTGACGGTGAGCAGGATCAGCGAGCCGCCCATGGTCGGCGTGCCGGCCTTGGAAAAATGCGTCTGCGGGCCGTCCTGGCGGATCGGCTGGCCGCCCTTGAACTGGGCGAGCTTGCGGATCACCGCAGGGCCCATCCACAACGACAGGAACAGCGCGGTCAACGCAGCCAAAATGCCGCGGAAGGTCAAATAGTTGAACAGCCCGAACAGGCTCTCCAGTTGCTGCAGCCAACGGGCCAGCTCAAGCAGCATGGGATGCGCCCTCCGCTGATGCGAGCAGCGCGGTGACGACGCGGTCCATCGCGCTGCCGCGCGAACCCTTCACCAGGATCGTGATGGAGGCGGCACCTGAAAGAGCGGCCGTGGACGGCGATTTCTGTTGGTGAATCACTGCATGTTCCTGCGTATTTCCCGATGCGTGTTGCTGTGTGCGTGTTTCCCGGCTGGCGGTATCGACCAGATCTGCCTGCAAGGCGTCGATCAACTCGCCGTGTGTGGCGAACACGCGGCCGCCGTCGCCAAATGCCTGCGCCGCGGCGGCGCTGAGCTCGCCCAGCGCGTACAGCCGCTGCAGCTTGGCCGCGCGTGCGCGACGTCCGGCAGCGGCATGCAATGCGAGGCCTTCGGCGCCGAGTTCGCGCATGTCGCCGAGCACCAGCCAGCCTTCGCCGGGTGCGGCGGCCAACGCATCGATGGCCGCATCCAGCGAGCCAGGGTTGGCGTTGTAGCTGTCGTCGATCAGCACCGCGCCACTCGGCAAGGTCTGCGCGATTTGCCGACCGGCCACCGGATGCGCCTGCGCCAGACCGGCCGCGATCACCGGCAAGGCGATGCCGGCACCAAGTGCCAGACCGGTTGCCGCCAAGGCGTTGAGCACGTTGTGGCGGCCCGGCAACGGCAGTGCAACCTGCGCTTCGCCCTGCGGGGTCACCAAGGTGAACTGCGCAGCGCCAGCCTGCAGTTGCAGCTCACGCGCCGTGATATCGGCACCGATCTGCAAGCCGTAGCGCACGATGCAACGTCCCTGCACCGGCTGCGCCTGCAACTGCTGCTCGAACCACATGCCAAAAGCGTCATCGGCATTGATCACGGCCACGCCATCGGCGGGCAGCGCGGCGTAGATGGCGCCCTTGGTCTGTGCAATGCCGAGCAAGCTGCCCAGGCGTTCCAGATGGGCGGGCGCGATGTTGTTGACCAGCGCGACATGCGGCTGCGCGATATCGGTCAGATAGGCAATATCGCCCGGCTTGCCTGCACCCATTTCGTAGATCGCAAAGTCCGCATCGTCAGGCGCGGCAATCACGGCCAGCGGCAAACCGATCTCGTTGTTGCGGTTGCCCGGCGTGGCGTACACGGTCGTGCCCTCCACGCGCCCGGCTTCCTGCAGGATCGACAGCAGCAGCGCCTTGACGCTGGTCTTGCCGTTGGAACCGGTCAACGCGAGCACGCGCGTGACGCGGTCGCGCTGCATACTGGCAGCAATCCGCGCCAGTGCCAGCTCGGTATCTTTCACCACCACCTGCGGTACGCTCAGCGCCGGCAGCAGGCGCTCCACCAGCAATCCGCTGGCCCCACGCGCGACGGCGTCGGCGGCAAAGTCATGTCCATCGAAACGCTCGCCGCGCAGCGCGCTATACAGGCTGCCATTGGCGAGCGTGCGGGTGTCGTTGCCGACCGCATCGATCATGGCGTCGTCGCCATGCAGTTCGCCGCCGGCCCAATGCGCAATCAATGACAGTGGGGTGAGCTTCATGGGCGCACTCCCAACACGGTGCGCGGCAGCAGCACCTGCGCCGCCACGATGGCGTCGTCGAAGGCATGCCGCACGCCGGCAACTTCTTGGTATGGCTCGTGTCCCTTGCCGGCGATCAACACGATGTCGGACGCGCTGGCCATGGCGATGGCCTGATGGATCGCTGCGGCGCGGTCGCGCTGTACGATGGCGGCATCCGGGCGCGCGAAGCCGCGCAGGATATCGGCCACAATCGCATCGCCATCTTCGCCACGCGGGTTGTCGTCGGTGACGATTGCCACATCGGCGTTGAGTTCTGCAATCGCCGCCATCTGCGGGCGTTTGCCGGTGTCACGTTCACCACCGCAGCCGAACACGCAGATCAGCCGGTCCTGCGCATGCGAACGCAGGCTGCTCAATGCCTGTTCCAGCGCATCCGGGGTGTGTGCGTAATCGACCACCACCAATGGTGCGCCATGTGCGCCACCGAGACGGTTCATGCGGCCATGGATCGGCTGCAACTGACCGAGCACGGTGGCGATCTGCGCGGGTGCGATGTCCAGCGCCCACAACGCGCCGGCCACGGCCAGCAGGTTGTCCACGTTGAAGCGGCCCAGCAACGGCGAATGCACCGGATGCACTTCGCCCTGGATATTCAGGGCGAAGTTGATGCCGTTGTGGTCCAGCTGCAATGCCTGCGCGCTCACGCTGGCATCGGCATGTGCGCGCGAGCTCACGCCGATCGCGCGCAGCACGGGATCGCGCGAAGCGAACAGCGTGCGGCCGAAGCCATCGTCCAGATTCACCACGGCGGCTTTCAAGCCAGGGCGGGTGAACAGCTTGGCCTTCGCGGCGCCGTATTGCGCCATCTCGCCGTGGTAATCGAGATGATCGCGGGTGAGATTGGTGAACACCGCGACGTCGAAATGCACCGCATCCACGCGGCCCTGATCGAGCGCGTGCGAGCTGACCTCCATTGCCACCGCCTGCGCGCCCTCATCGCGCAACTGCGCCAGCAACGCATGCGTGGGCAGCACCAGCGGCGTGGTGAAACCGGTCGACACGGCCGCACCATACAGACCGACGCCAAGGGTGCCGAGCGTGCCGGTGGGCGTACCGAGCAGCGTCAGCGCCTGCGCCAGCAACTGTACGGTGGAGGTCTTGCCATTGGTGCCAGTGACGCCGACCATGCGCATTGCATGCGACGGCCGGCCATGAAATTGATCGGCCATCACGCCAAGGCGCGCGCGCAAACCGGGCACGGCAATCGCATCGACGGGGACCGGCAGACCGTCCGGAGCCGGCGGCTCGAACAACACCGCTGTTGCGCCATTGGCGCGCGCTTGTTCGACAAAGCCCAGGCCATGCGCACCGAAGCCGGCGATCGCCACGAACGCATCGCCCGGAGCAACGGTACGGCTATCCATCACCAGACCGGAGACCTGCACGTCGTGCGGCAGCGCCACGTCCGGCAGCAACTGCGAAAGCGCCATGGAACGGCTCACTGGCGGCTCTCCTGCAACGGCGCGGGCTGCGCTGGCGCGGCGGCCGGCGCAGGCGCCAGTGCGGTCGGGATGCCGGCAGACACTTCGTCCACCGGGTCCGGCACCAGCGCCGGATCCAGATCGGCCGACTGCGGCTTGACCATGGGCTGGCCGGTCTTGCCGGCAGCCTGTGCGGCCAGCCATGACTGGATGTCGTCCGGCGGCACGTCCATCAAGCGCAGCGCGCCTTCCATCACCTTGTGGAACACCGGCGCCGACACCAGGCCGCCGTAGTACACCTTGCCCTGCGGATCGTTGATCACGATGACGGTGGCAAAGCGCGGGCGCGTGGCAGGTACCAGACCCGCGAACAGCGCGTTGTAATGCCCGCGCTCGTAGCCGCTGGCGCCGTTCTTGCGCGCGGTACCGGTCTTGCCGGCGACGTGATAGCCCAGGATCGCCGCGCCCTTGGCGCCGCCTTGGGTGACCACGGTTTCCATCATGTCGATGACCTGCCGCGCCACTTCCGGCGTGATCACCTGACGGGTTTCGTTGTGCTGGCCGCGCACGAAGGTGGGCGGGGTGAGCTTGCCGCCGTTGCCCAGCGTGGCGTACGCCTGCGCAATCTGCAGCGGCGTCACCGACAGGCCGTAGCCATACGACATCGTGGTCTTGGACGGGCCGCTCCAGCGTGCCGGCTGCAACACCACACCGGCCGATTCACCAGGAAATCCGCTATGCGGCGCACTGCCGTAACCGAAGTTGCGGATCGACTGATAGAAGGTCTGGTCCGGCACCTTGGCGGCGATCTTGGCCGCACCGATGTTCGAGCTGCGGGTGATCACGCCAGTGACATTGAGCACGCCGTTATTGTGTGGCACATCGCGAATGGTGAAGCGCCCCACCGACATGTAGCCGGGGTTGGTATCGATGACGGTGTCCTTGGTCACCACGCCGGCAGTCAGCGCGGTGGCCACGGTCAGCGGCTTCATCGTCGAACCCGGCTCGACCAGATCGGTGACCGCGCGGTTGCGGCGCGCCGACGGGTTGATGCCGGTGACCGAATTCGGGTTGTAGGTGGGCAGGTTGACCATCGCCAGCACTTCGCCAGTGGCCACGTCCATCACCACCATCGAACCGCCTGCTGCGTTGTTTTCGACCAGGGCGTTACGCAGTTCCTTGTAGGCCAGGAACTGGATGCGGCGGTCGATGCTCAGCGTCAGGTCCTTGCCCGGTTGCGCCGGACGCACCAGGTCCACGCTTTCCACGATGGCGCCTCGCGCATCGCGCACCACCTTCTTGGAACCGGGCTTGCCGCGCAGCCATTCGTCGAAGGCCAATTCAAGGCCCTCCTGCCCGCGGTCGTCGATGTTGGTGAAGCCCAGCACGTGGGCCATCGCTTCGCCTTGCGGATAGAAGCGACGGAACTCGCGCTGCGAGAACACGCCGGGAATTTTCAGATCGACAATCGCATGCGCCTTGTCCGGATTGATGCGGCGCTGCAGGTACATGAATTCCTTGCCGGCCTTCTGTGCCAGCTTGGCGTTCAATTCGTCCAGCGGCTGTCCGAGCGCCTTGGCCAGCTCGGGAATGCGGTCCGGGTTGCGCAGCAATTCCTGCGGATTGACCCAGATCGATTCCACCGGCGTGGACACCGCCAGCGGCTCGCCGTTGCGGTCGGTGATCATGCCGCGCGAGGTGGCGATAGGCAGTTCGCGCAAGTAACGCGCTTCGCCCTGACGCTGATAGAAATCGCGGTTGACCAGCTGCACGAACGCGGCGCGCCCGATCAACGTCACCGAGCACAAGCCCAAGGCGATGCCGACCAGGGTAAGGCGACCACGGAGATTGAAATTGCTGCGAGTGCGGTTACGGCCGGTTTTCATGGCGCCCATCCCTGTGCGCCACCCGGCGGGCAGCTTCGCTGTGCAAAACGGCTGTCCTGCCGTTTTGTCGTTGGCGCACATTCGTGTGCGCCACCCTGCGTGCTGCTTTGCTGTGCAAAACAGATGCTCTTCTGCTTTGTCATGGGCGTATCACCACGATGTCGTTGGTCTCCGGGAACTTCATCCCGATACGCGCACGCGCGACTTGATCGACCCGATTGCTTTCCGCCCACGTGGCCTGCTCCAGCTGCAGCCGGCCGAATTCGATATTCAACTCGTCGCGCGTGTGTTCGAGCTTGGACAACTGCACGAACAGCTTGCGATGCATGTGGCGCATGTACACGACACCGATCGCCGACGCGATGCTGCAGGCAAGCAGCACGATGAGCAACAGGCGGCTCATCGGGCGTCTCCTTGAGACGCCGGGATTGGGGATCGGGGATTGGGGATTCGCCCAGAGCGCCTCTCCAATCCCGAATCCCCAATCCCCAATTCCAGCTTTTCAGCCACCCGCAGCACCGCGCTGCGGGCGCGTGGGTTGACGTTCAATTCTGTGTCGTCGGCCTTGATCGCGCCGCTCACCAATTGCAGCGTCGGCACGAACGGCTGCGCTTCGGGCAGGCGGCGATTGCTCGGCGGGGCCTTGGCGTAGCGGGCCATGAATTGTTTGACGATGCGATCTTCCAGCGAATGGAAGCTGATCACCGCCAGCCGGCCGCCGGGCTTGAGCGCGGCAAGCGCTGCATCCAGGCCGGTTTCCAGATCGTCGAGTTCGCGATTGATGTAGATGCGGATCGCCTGAAAGCTGCGTGTGGCCGGGTGGGTCTTGCTGTCGCCGCGCGGCATCACCGAGGCGATCAGATCGGCCAGTTGGGCGGTGCGCAGCAGCGGCTGTTCGGCGCGGCGCGCCACGATGGCGCGCGCGATGCGGCGGCTCTGGCGTTCTTCGCCATAGGCCCACAGCACATCGGCGATCTCGCGATCGGTCGCCTGCGCCAGCCACTGCGCCGCACTCTGACCGCTGTCCGGGTCCATGCGCATGTCCAGCGGGCCGTCCTTGCCGAAGCTGAAACCGCGCCCGGCCACATCCAGCTGCGGCGAAGACACGCCCAGATCCAGCAGGATGCCGTCGACAGTGGCAGCGGCAACCACCTGACCGAGCCCGGCGAAACTGCCGCGATGGATGGACACGCGTGCATCGCCACCGAACGTCTGTTCGGCCACTGCGATCGCGTCAGGGTCCTTGTCCATCACCAGCAGTCGACCTCCCGGGCCAAGGTGTTCCAGCACGCCGCGTGCGTGTCCGCCACGTCCGAACGTGCCATCGAGATAGGTTCCGTTTTCGGTCACTTGCAGGCCATCCAGAACCTGCGTGTAGAGCACCGGCACATGGGCCGCCGGCGGCTGCGACACCGGGTGACCGGGCTGCGCTTCACCGCGCATCCGGGCACCCCCGGCTCACAACCTGAGATCGAGCAATTCATCGCCCAGATCCCCGTCAGACAATGTCTGCTGGATCAGTGCGCGATGTGCCTGCTCGCTCCAGAGTTCGAATTTGTCGCCCATGCCCAGCAGCACGGCTTTTTTCTCGATGCCAACCGCATTGCGATGGCTGGCCGGGATGCTCAGACGGCCATTGGCGTCCAGCTCGAGCACGGCCGAAGAACCCACCAGTTTTTGCTGCAGCGTGCGGATCACGCGCTGGGTATTGGGCTTGGACATCACATCGTCACGCACCCGTTCCCACTCCTTTTCCGCGTACAACCACAGGCATCCGGCTTCGAACGGGTTGTAGGTGAGTACCAGGCGGTTGCCGCTGACACGCGTAACGAGGTCGCGGTATGCGGTTGGCACCGCCATACGCCCCTTGTCGTCCACCGTGATGGCAGTCTCGCCCTGAAACACCGAATGCAACCTCGAATTCCCGCTGGGGGATCATTGAACCACGAAAAACCACAAAACACCTGGTTTTCCCTCCGTTGCCCACCTTAGCAGCGCATCAAAGGTTGTCAACAACTTTGAGGTCCATAAATCGCTAGTCGCATCAATGAGTTGCAGCACTCTTTAGAGACTTGTTCAAAGGTTATCCACAAGTTGCTGTTTCGTCTCAGATTTTGAGATTGAACGGAAATTCAGGGGCGTGAAGGCTATGTAAACCCGACCCCACTCTCACTTCACGCTGCGCCAGCGGCAGACCGCAACTGCGCAAACCGGCGACAATCGGCGCCATGTGCCTGGTCGCTCTTGCCTGGAAAACCAACCCGCGCTGGCGCCTGCTGCTGGCCGGCAACCGCGATGAATTCCACGAACGCCCCACCGCGGCGCTGGCGCAGTGGGCGGCACCGGCAGAGAACGTGCTTGCGGGCCGCGACCTGCCCTCTGGCGGCAGCTGGGTGGGCCTGGGTCAGGACGGCCGCGCTGCGGTGGTCACCAACGTGCGCGCCCCGCTTGCCACCGCCTCGCGGCGCTCGCGCGGGCATCTGATTGCCGACTATCTGTCCGGCAGCCTGGGCGCTACCGCGTACGCCGACGCACTGGCCGGCGCCGCCCGCGCGTTCCCACCCTTCAGCTTCTTACTGTGCGACGCCGACCGCTGCGAGCACCTGAGCAATCACCCTTCGCTGGCGCGGCAACTGGCGGCGGGCATCCATGGCATGTCTAACGGACCGCTGGACGCGCTGTGGCCCAAGACCGCCGCACTGACCGAGGTGCTGCGCCACTGGTGCGCCCACGGCAATGAAGACCTGCAGCCACTGTGGGCTGCGTTGGGCAACCCGGCCATCGCCCCCGATGCTGCGCTACCGCAGACCGGCGTGGACCTGCCCATCGGACGCCTGCTCTCGGCCGCCTTCATCACCGGACCCAGCTACGGCACCCGCGCCAGCACCATCGTGGCGGTGGACGATCGAGGGCAGGGCTTTATCCATGAACGCCGTTTCGGCACAAATGGGCTCTTCCAGGGCGAGACCCGGTTGGAGATCCCGGGAGCGCGTTGACACTCCAGAATCATGCGCATCGCGTGCGCATAAGCCGGGCGCCAGCGCATGAACCGCTACTACGATGTTTCTGCGCAGAAGAAGCCGCTGAATCTGACCATCAACGCCGACCTGGCGGCGCAAGCCCGCACGCTGACCGGCAATCTCTCGGCAAAGGTCGAAGCGCTGCTGGCCGAGTACGTCACCAAGGAACGCGACAGCCACAGCGCAAGAGCGCTTGCGCTGCAACGCGCCGCGAGCGAATGGAAGGCCTTCACTGAGTCAAGGGGGCGCGGCGACAGCCGCGGGGATGTGGCATGCCCGGAGCGGAACCCGCGTTTTGTACCGCCAACGGCGGTACGAAGCGTGGGCGCCTTCGACGGGCAAACGCCCAAAGAAGGCGGCGGAGCCGGCCGATAAGCCGGGTTCTGTCGTGGACAGTCATTCGTCTAGGCGCCACGTCACCGCAGCGCTCAAGCAACCTACCCGGATCCAGCGCGGGCCACGCCAATGGATCCCTATTTGGTCTTGCTCCAGGTGGGGTTTGCCGTGCCGGTCCGTTACCGGACTCGCGGTGCGCTCTTACCGCACCATTTCACCCTTACCGGCTCCCCGAAAGGAACGTAGGCGGTATCTTTCTGTTGCACTGTCCGTCGGCTTGCGCCGCCCAGGCGTTACCTGGCACCTTGCCCTATGGAGCCCGGACTTTCCTCGGCACTCTTGCGAGTGACGCGACTGTCTGGCCGACTCCGCCGGGGCGCATTCTACGCTATCGCCACCATGCAGAACGGCACGGCGATTTCAAGCTTGCCATTGCCCCGTAGGAGCGCATCTGGGCGCGAGAAGCCGTACCGACCAACCACATTCGCCTCCAGACACGGCCCTGCAACGGCAAGCCTAGCCGCCATACAAGGCCTTACGCGGCGCGCCGGTCAGCTCGGCAGCGAGCTTGGCGGCGGTGGACGGCGGCAGGTGTTCGGCGAGCTTGGCGTAGACGCGGCGGCCTTCGGCGAGCTGGCCGTCGGCGGCATCGGCGGCGCCTTGCACCATTACCACGAACTCGCCCTTGCGCTGGTTGTCGTCGGCTTCGACCTGGGCCTGCAGTTGCGCCAGGGTGCCGTCGAGTACGGTTTCGAACAGTTTGGTCAGCTCGCGGGCAACGACCGCCGGGCGTTCGTCGCCGAAGGCCAAGCGCAGGTCGGCCAGCGATTCGACGATGCGGTGCGACGATTCGTAGAACACCAGGGTACGGGTCTCGCCGGCCAGCCGCGTCAGGCGCTCGCGGCGGGCGGCGCTCTTTGCCGGCAGAAATCCTTCGAAGCCAAAACGGTCGCTGGGCAGGCCGGCGACGCTGAGCGCGGCAATCGCAGCACAGGCGCCGGGTACGGGGCTGACCTTGATGCCGGCGGCGCGGGCGGCGCGCACCAGCTTGAAGCCAGGGTCACTCACTAGCGGGGTGCCGGCGTCGCTGACGATGGCCAGCGATTCGCCCTCGCGCAGGCGTGCCACGATGCGTTCGGACATGGCCTCTTCGTTGTGGTCGTGCAGAGCCAGCAGTGGGCGGTCGATGCTGAAATGGCTGAGCAACTGGCGAGTGTGGCGGGTGTCCTCGGCGCAGATTGCGGCCACGCCACGCAGCACCTCCTGCGCGCGCGGCGACAGGTCGGCCAGGTTGCCGATCGGCGTGGCGACCACGTGCAGGGTTCCAGGGGACGTCATCAGCGGTTTTCCGGGGGCAAAGGGTAGAATCGTAGCGTTTTTAACAGTCCGCCCTGGCGGCCCCTGTCCAATGGATCTGAAATGAACAAGCGTGTTGCAAGGATCTCCGCCCTCTCGCTGATGGTGATGCTGGCCGCCGGTTGCGCCACCAGCAGCGTCACGCCGACCGCTTCGCCGACGCCGAGCGCGGCATTGGCGCTGCTGGACCAGAGCGAGCCGCGCGAAGCCGCGCAGCAGCTGGAAGCCGAAGCCGCCAGTGCCAGCGGAGTGCAGCGCAGCCGATTGCTGGCTGCGGCCGCGTTCGGTTGGCACGACGCTGGCGACGATGCGCGTGCCCGTACGTTGCTGGCGCAGGTCAACGCGCGCCAGCTGAGCGGCGAGGAACGCGCCCGCTTCGGGCTGCTCACCGGCGAGTTGGCGGTGATCGACAAGCAGAGTGTGCAGGCGTTACAGGCGCTGGGCGACAGCCCGCAGGGACTGACCCAGCCGCTGCAGACGCGTTGGTTTATGGCACGCACCGCCGCACTGGAAGCGACCGGCGACCTGTTCGGCGCGGCCGCCAACCGCGCGCGCGCCGATGCCAGCCTGACCGGCACCGCGCGCAGCGAGAACCAGCGCGCGATCGTGCGCCTGCTCGCCGCCCTCGACGACGCCACCCTCAAGGGCCGCACCGCCGCACTGCCGGCCGGCGACCCGCTGTACAACTTCGCTGGGCGCGCGTTGATCAGCCGCGGTCTGGGACTGCCGCGCGCGTTCGAGCGCGATGCGCAGTGGGGCTTCGACACCAGCAAGCGCCCGCCGGCCGAACGCGATGGCTACCGCCCACCGGTCAAGCTGGGTGTGCTGTTGCCGATCACCGGCAACCTGGCCACCGTCGCCGCGCCGGTGCGCGATGGCCTGCTGGCCGGCTACTACGCGGAAACCCGCCGTCGCCCGGAAGTGCAATTCTTCGACACCGCCGGCACGCCAGCCGGTGCCAATGCCGCCTATGACAAGGCCGTGAGTGCCGGGGTGGATTACGTGGTTGGCCCGTTGGGGCGCGACGAAGTCAGCGCGCTGTTCGCGCGCGGCCAGCTGGCGGTGCCGGTGCTGGCGCTCAACCGCCCCACCGACAACAAGGCCCCACCCAGCGGCAGCGCCGGGTTCTCGCTGGCGCCGGAAGACGACGGCATCATGGCCGCCGAATATCTGCTCTCGCGCGAACGCCGCAACGTGCTGATCGTCGGCACCAGCGACGACAACGGCAAGCGCACCATCAAGGCCTTCCGCGACCGCTTCACCGAACGCGGCGGCACCGTCGCCGGCAGCATCAGCGTGGCCGATGCGCCGGGCGATATCGGTGCGCAGTTGCGCAATTACGGCACGGCCGATGCGGTGTTCCTGGCAGTGCGCGGCAACACTGCACGTGCGCTGGCGCCGCAGCTGGCACTGGCCGGGTTCGCCGGCAAGTCGCGCGTGGGCACATCGCAGTTGGTGGCCGGCACCGGCAAGGTCGAAGACGATCTGGTGCTGGATGGCATCGTCTACCCGAGCGAAACGTGGACCGTCCTGGGCGTGTCCGGCCTGCCGGCAGTGAGCGAGGTGGCCAGCACCCTGCCCAGCGCACGCGGCCCGGCCGCCCGCCTGTTCGCATTCGGCTACGACGCCTGGAAGATCACTGCGTACCTGGAAAAACTCGCCACCGGCAGCGATGGCGGCCTGCACGGCGCCACCGGCACCTTGCACCTGGATGGCTTCGGCAATGTGCTGCGCACGCCGGCCTGGTCCACCTTCAGCGGTGGCCGTCCGACCCCGATCGCCGACGGCCGCTGAGGCCATGCCGGCAGCGCGTCAGCAGCGTGGTGCGGGGGTCGAAGCGGCCGCACGCGCATTGCTGGAGCAGGCCGGTCTGCGGTTGGTGGTCGGCAATGCCAACTACCGCGGCGGCGAACTGGATCTGGTGATGCGCGATGGGCAATCGCTGGTGTTTGTGGAAGTGCGCTACCGGCGCGACGATCGCTTCGGTGGCGGCGCGGCATCGGTGGACTGGCGCAAGCGCCGCAAGCTGGTGCTGGCTGCGCAGCTGTTTCTTGGCGCTCACCCCGCACTGGCAGCGCTGCCCTGCCGCTTCGATGTGGTCGATGCCAGCGGCGAACCGCCGGTATTGCACTGGATCCGCGACGCGTTCCGCGCCGACGATTGCTGACCGCCGCCGACGCGCACCCCGACGTTCCGATGCCAACCATCATGACCCACACTGCCGTGCCTCTGGCGCTGTGGTGCGCCAGTGAACGCAGGCGCATCTGGCCGCGCCTGCTCGTGGCCGGTGTCGTGGCCGCCATGGTGCCGGATGCCGATGTGTTGGCGTTCGCGCTGCATATTCCCTACGCCGATGCGTTCGGCCACCGTGGCGCCAGCCACTTGTTGTTGTTCGCCGCGTTGATGGCGTTGTTCGGCGCTGCGGCACATCGTCTGTTGCGAGCGGATGCCGTGCAGGCAGCTGTGCTTTTGTGCGTCTGCACCGCATCGCACCCGCTGCTGGATGCGATGACCTCCGGCGGCCTGGGCGTTGCGCTGGGTTGGCCGTGGAGCGGGACGCGCTGGTTCGCACCGTGGCGGCCGATCCGAGTGTCGCCGTTCGCGACCGGCTTCTTCAATGCGCACGGCCTGACCACGTTGCTCTCCGAGCTGCGCTGGGTCTGGTTGCCGCTCACCGTCGCCGTGCTGGGGTGGAAATGCATCCAGCGCGCGGCACCACAGGATCGCGTGTCATGACCGATGTACTTCCCACCGCACTTGCCGAGCTGTTGGCCGCGCGCCTGGATGCCGATGGCTGGTTGACCGGCGACGATGCGCGCCGCCGCTATGGCGAAGACGATTCGCGCCGCTGGGCATTGCCTGCTGCCGTCGCCTTGCCGCGCGACACCGATGACGTCGTGGCGATCGTGCAGGCGTGTCGCGCCTATGGCGTGCCGATCGTGGCGCGCGGCGCCGGCACCGGCACCACCGGCGCGGCAGTGCCATTTTCCGGCGGCGTGGTGCTGTCGATGGCGCGCATGAATCGCATCGTTGCGCTGCGACCGGAAGACCGCTGCGCAGTGGTGCAACCGGGCCTGCTCAATGGCGACTTGCAGCAGGCGCTGCAGCCGCATGGATTGTTCTGGCCACCGGATCCGTCCAGCGCGGAGATCTGCAGTATCGGCGGCAACTTATCCACCAACGCCGGTGGACCGCGCGCGGTGAAATACGGCGCCACCCGCGACAACGTACTCGGCCTGGTGGCGGTGACCGGCACCGGCGAAGTGATCCGCTGCGGCGGTGCGTACACCAAAAATTCCACCGGCTACGACCTGACGCATCTGTTGGTCGGCAGCGAAGGCACCTTGGCGATCATCATCGAGGCCACGTTGAAACTGACCCCGCGCGCAATCGCACAGGCCGGCTTGCGCGCGCTGTATCGCGATGCGTCCAGCGCCGCAGCGGCGGTGTCGCGGCTGATGGCGCAACCGACCACGCCGACCATGCTGGAATTCATGGATGCCAGCGCGATCGCACTGCTACGCCGCAACGGCAGCGACGTGCCCGACGCCGGCGCCATGCTGTTGATCGAAGCCGATGGCGATCACGACACACTGCCTTACGCATTGCAGGCCCTGCACGATGCCGCCGATGGCGAAGGCGTGCTGAGCCTGGACGTGGCCGCCGATGGCAGCGCACGCGACAAGTTGTGGGCGGCACGCCGCGCCCTGTCGCCGGCCTTGCGCACCATCAAACCCGGCAAGATCAACGAAGACGTGGTGGTGCCGGTGTCGCGCATTCCCGCACTGGTGGCCGGCGTGGAAGCGCTCGCTGCCGAATTCACATTGCCCATCGTCGCCTTCGGCCATGCCGGCAACGGCAACCTGCACGTCAACATCATGTACGACCCGGCCGATGCCGACGAAGATGCGCGTGCGCATGCCGCGCTGCCCCGTCTGTTTACGCTGGTGCTGGGACTGGAAGGCACGCTCTCCGGCGAACACGGCATCGGCGTGGCCAAACGCGATTTCATGGCACAGGCGTTCAGCGCATCCACGCTGGCGGCGATGCGTGCGATCAAGGCCGCACTGGACCCGGATGGGATCTTGAATCCTGGCAAGGTGTTGCCGCCCGCCTAGCGACGCGCTTGCCTCAGCGCGTCACCCCGATAAACCGCAGCCCCACGCCGGGTTCGGTGACGATGTAATGCGGGGCGGCGGCATCGTCCTGCAGTTTCTGGCGCAGTTTGCCGACCAGGATGCGCAGGTAGTGGGTGTCTTCTTCGTGGGTGGGGCCCCACAGTTCGCGCAGCAATTGCGGTTGGGTCACCACGCGGCCGGCGTGCTTGAGCAGCAGTGCGAGCAAGGCGTATTCCTTGCGGCTCAGCGGCACGGCTTCGCCGTTGAGGGTGACTTCGCGCAGGCCCAGATGGATGTGCAGGCGGCCATCGTCGAACACGCTTTCTTCCACCGTGCTGCCGGCACCGGCCTGACGCAGCAATACGCGGATGCGTGCCATCAATTCCTGCACGCCGAAGGGTTTGGTGACGTAATCGTTGGCGCCGGCATCGAGCGCGGCGACCTTTTCGGTTTCGCCGGCACGCACGGTGAGCATGATCACCGGCACGTTGGACCACTGACGAATCTCGCGCAGCATCTCGTGGCCGTCGCGGTCCGGCAGACCGATGTCCAGCACCACCAGTTCGGCGCCCTGCCCGGCCAGCAAGGCCATGCCTTCTTCGGCGGTGCCGGCCTGCAGCACGCGGTAGCCTTGCGCACGCAGGCTGATATCGAGAAAACGGCGGATCTGCGGCTCGTCGTCGACGATCAGCACACGGGCGGGCGGGATGGCAGTGAGGTCAGTCGGCATCGGGGCGAGGTGGCGCGGCGGGAACGAGCAACGGCAGCGTAATGCGAATTGTGGTGCCGTGACCATGCGCGCCTGCCAATGCCTCTACGCTGCCGCCGTGCGCGCCGATCATGCCCTGGCAGATGGCAAGGCCCAAGCCGGTGCCGTTGCGCCCACGGTCGCCGCGTTCCACGCTGTAGAACATGTCGAAGATGCGCGCGCGCTCGTCTTCGGGAATGCCCGGCCCCTGGTCGCCGATGTCGATCTGCAGCGCGCCGCTGCGCAGCGTCGCCTGCACGGTGACCGCGATGCCGGGCGGCGAGAACTTCGCCGCATTTTCCAGCACGTTGAAGATGGCCTGTTCCACCAGCGCCGGATGCACCCAGATCGCCGGCAGGTCGGCGGCCAGGTCCAGCTGCAGGCGCACGTCGGGCTGGTAACGCTGCAGGCGGCGGGTGGCCGAGCCGATCAATTCGTCCACGCCGATCCAGTCGCGATTCACGGTCAGCCCGGTGTGGCCAAGCCGGGTCATATCAAGCAGATTCTGGATGTAGCGATCCAGTCGCTCGCCTTCAAGCTGGATGGTGTCGAGCAGGCTGTGGCGATCGTGCGCGTCCATCGCATCGCCGTAGCTGGCCAGGCTGCTGGCCGAGCCGATCATCGAGGCCAGCGGCGAGCGCAAGTCGTGCGACACCGACGACAACAATGCCGAGCGCAGGCGCTCGGTTTCGCCACTCACACGTGCGCCTTCCAGATCGGCGACCAGGCGGGTGCGTAGCGCCGCCTGGCCGATGTCTTCCACCATCGCTTCGGCCAGGCGGCGTTGTTCCAGACCGGGCCGTTGCACGCCCTGACGAAAGCGCAACGCAGCGACGCCCAATGTACCGCGCTCATGGCGCACCGGCAGGCACCACCACTGCGCGCCGGCCAAGGTATCGGTGAAGCGGCCGGCGGGCTGGCCATGCCGCTGGGTCCAATCGGCGGCGCTGCGATCGAGCGCACCGAAGCTGGTGGGGGCATCGCTTTCGCGCTGCTCCAGGCGTAACCAGACGTCGGCATCCAGCGCAGTGGCCAGCGCGCGACGGCCGGCTTCCAGCACCTGGCCCAGATCGGCAGCGGTGCTGAGCTGGCGGGCAAGCGCCTGCAACACGTTGGCGTGCGCATTGGCTGCGCGCAAGGCCAGTACCTGGCTGCGCAAACGCGAGGCCAGCCGGCCGGCGACCAACGCGGCGATCAGGAACATGCACACCGTCACCACGCCCTGGCGCGCACTGATCTGCAAGGTGAAACGCGGTTCGATGAAAAAGAAGTTGTAGGCGACAAAACTCAGCAGTGCGGCGACCACCGCAGCGGCCATGCGCGTGCGCGAGGCCACCAACACCACCGCGACGATGAACACCATCGACAAGTCGTTGATGTCGGTCCAGCGTTGCAGCAACCACGCCACGCCCACCGCACCGGCTGCTGCAATCGCGGCGAACACCAGGTCGTATCGCTGCAGCCATTGGCGCGGATGACGCCAACGCTGACGCGCGCGTGCGCGCGCATCGGCGGAGCTGACGATGACCAGTTCGTAATGCGCGCCACGTTGCAACAATTGCTGGGTCAACGTGCGATTGAACATGCGTGCCAACGGGCGTTCGCGGGTACGCCCCAGCACCAGGGTGGAGATGCCGTTTTGCGCGGCGAAATCCAGCAAGGCGTCGGCGACGTTCGTCCCGTGCAGCAGCGAGGTGTCGCCACCGAGGCGACGCGTCAACGCGAACGCACGGTCGATCTCCAGCCGCCAGGCCGCATCGGTCACGGTGCGGGTCTGCACGGTGACTACCGTCCACGGTGCATCGCGCCGCTCCGACAGACGCCGCGCCACGCGCACCAGATAATCCGAGCTGCCACGGCCATCGATGGCTACCACCACGCGGCGTCGCAACGCGGCGGTGCCAGGCAAACCGCGCGCGGCCTGGGTGTCGCGCAGATCGCTGTCGACGCGGTCGGCAGCGGTCTGCATCGCCAGCTCGCGCAACGCGGTGAGATTGGATGGCGAGAAAAACGCCTGCAACGCCTGCGTGGCCTGCTCGGGCAGGTACACCTTGCCCTGTTGCAGGCGCTCGATCAGTTCGCGTGGCGGCAGATCGACCAGCACGATGTCGCGCAGGCGGTCGAACACGGCATCGGGCACGGTCTCGGACACGCGCACGCCGGTGATGCGCAGCACGATGTCGTTGAGGCTTTCCAGGTGCTGGATGTTGACCGTGGTATAGACGTCGATGCCGGCATCGAGCAACTCCACGATGTCTTGCCAGCGCCGCTCATGGCGGCTGCCGGGCACGTTGCGGTGCGCCAGCTCATCGATCAGGGCCAGCCGCGGTTTGCGTGCCAGCAATGCATCCAGATCGAGTTCTTCCAGCATGCGGCCCTGGTAACTCACGCGCGCGCGCGGCAGCAGCGGCAAACCCTCCAGCAACGCAGCGGTTTCGCTGCGCCCGTGCGTCTCCACCACACCGGCCACCACATCCATGCCCTGCCGCAGGCGCTCGCGCGCCCGCGACAACATGGCGTAGGTCTTGCCCACCCCCGGCGCGGCACCCAGGAACACCGTCAACCGCCCACCGTGTTCGCGCTGTAATTCGCCGATCAAGGCATCGGCTTGCTGGGTGCGGGCGTCGTTCATTCGGGCAATCGGGCAATCGGGAATCGCAGAGCGTACAGCTGCGTGATGATTCTAGTACGCTTGCTTCACACCATTGTCCCTTCCCGACTCCCCATTGCCGGCCTTATCCAGCGCCAGATTCAGGGCGAGCACGTTGACCCGCGGTTGCCCAAGCAGACCGAACTGTGGCGCTTCGGTCGCAGCTTGCACCAGTGCAGCAACGCGTTGCTCGGGCAAGCCGCGTGCGGCGGCCACGCGGCGGATCTGCACCTGTGCGCCGGCCGGGCTCAGGTGCGGGTCCAGGCCACTGCCGGATTGCGTCAGCAGCTCGCCCGGCACCGCCTCCGGGGCGATGCCGTCGCGTTTGGCCACTTGCGCACGGGTGGCAGCGATACGGGCCAGCAAATCGGGATTGGAGCGTGCCTGGTTACTGCCCGACGCGGCGGTGAGGTCGTACTTGGCGGCCGACGGACGCGGCTGAAAATAGCGCGCATCGGTAAACGGCTGCGCAACCAATGCCGAGCCGACAACGCGCGCATCGACACGCACCAGCGAACCGGTGGCTTGCTCGGAGAACAGTGCGCCGGTGATGCCGGTGGCGACCAGCGAGTAGGCCAGGCCCAGGCCGAACAGGGTGAATACCGCGAGCATCAGCGAACCGCGCAGGGCGCCGTCGTCGCGTAACGGCAAGGAAGAAGACATGGACATGATCTCAGAAGAAGAAAGGTGCATCACACGTGGCTCAGACACCGAAGACGGCGACCAGCACCAGATCGATCACTTTGATCGCAACGAACGGCAGCAACACGCCACCCACGCCGTAGATCAACATGTTTCGGCGCAACAGCGCGGTGGCGCTGGAAGGACGAAAACGGACGCCGCGCAATGCCAGCGGAATCAATGCCGGAATGATCAACGCATTGAAGATCAACGCCGCCAATACCGCATGGCGCGGGCTGGAGAGCTGCATCACGTTGAGCGCTGTCATCGACGGGATGGCGGCAGCAAACAGCGCCGGCAGGATCGCGAAGTATTTGGAAACGTCGTTGGCCAGCGAGAACGTGGTCAACGCACCGCGCGTAATCAACTGCTGTTTGCCCACTTCCACCACCGCCAGCAGCTTGGCCGGATCCGAATCCAGATCCACCATGTTGCCGGCTTCCTTGGCGGCTTGCGTGCCGGAGTTCATCGCCAGACCCACGTCGGCCTGCGCAAGCGCCGGTGCGTCGTTGGTGCCGTCGCCGACCATCGCCACCAACCGCCCGCCCGTCTGCTCGGCCCGGATGCGTGCCAGCTTGTCTTCCGGACGTGCCTGGGCGATGTAGTCGTCCACACCGGCTTCGGCAGCAATCGCGGCAGCGGTGAGCGGGTTGTCGCCGGTGATCATCACCGTCTTGATGCCCATCGCACGCAACTGCGCGAACTTTTCCTTGATGCCCTGCTTGACCACGTCGCTCAACTCGACCACACCGAGCACATGGCGGCCTTCGGCCACCACCAACGGTGTGGCGCCGCCACGCGCCACTTCTTCGATACGGCCCTGCAATTCGGGCGACACCGTGGCGCCCATGCCCTGCACATACGCCACGATCGAATCGCCGGCGCCCTTGCGGATGCTGCGCCCGCCAAGATCGACACCGGACATGCGCGTCTGTGCGGTGAACGCGATGAAATGCGCACCCTCGGCCTCCACTGCGACGGCACCTTGCTGACGCGCCAGCTTGACGATGGATTTCCCTTCCGGCGTCGGATCGGCCAGCGAGGCAAGCATGGCCGCATCGCGCAGTTGTGCGCGATCGACGCCAGCCAGGGGATGGAATGCGGTGGCCTGGCGGTCGCCATAGGTAATGGTGCCGGTCTTGTCGAGCAGCAGCACATCCACGTCGCCGGCCACTTCCACTGCCTTGCCGGATTTGGCCAACACATTGGCCGACAGCGCGCGGTTCATACCGGCGATACCAATTGCCGGCAACAGCCCGCCGATGGTGGTCGGGATCAGGCACACCAGCAACGCGATCAGCAGCAGCGGATCCAGCGTGACGCCGACAAAGCCCGCAATTGCCGGCAACGACGCCACCACGATCAAAAACGTCAGCGTCATCGCGGCCAGCAACAAGGTCAGCGCGATCTCGTTCGGCGTCTTCTGCCGATTGGCGCCTTCCACCAACGCGATCATGCGATCGAGAAAGCTGTGCCCCGGCTCGGCGGTGACCTTGAACACGATCTCGTCGGAGAGCACGCGCGTGCCACCGATGACGCCGCTGCGGTCGGTGCCGGCCTCGCGCAACACCGGTGCCGATTCACCGGTCACCGCTGCTTCGTTGATGGTGGCAACACCACGCACGATCTCGCCATCGGCCGGTACGAATTCGCCTTCGGACACCATGACGTAATCGCCCGGGCGCAGTTCTGCCGCCGGCACGCGGGTTTCGCGGCCACCCAGTGCGGTTTCCACCCGGCGTGCCACCAGGTCCTTGCGCGCCCGCCGCAACGAGGCGGCCTGGCCGCGGCCACGCGCCTCGGCAATGGCTTCGGCAAAATTGCCGAACAACACGGTGACGAACAAAATCGCCGTCACCGCCCAGCCGAAGCCGGCATGCGCATGCCCGCTGGCGGTGATCACCGCTGCCAGCACCGTGCCGCCCATCACCACCGCCATCACCGGGCTGCGCAACAGATGCCGCGGTGCCAACTTGCCGAAGGCAGCACGCATCGCCGCAACCAGTACGGCGGCATCGAACAACGCTGCGTCACCGCGCTCGCGTTTTTCAGTCGTATCGATCGTAGACATTGCTCAAAACTCTCAGGACGCCGCCAGGGCGAGGTGTTCAGCGATAGGACCCAGCACCAGTGCCGGCATGAACTGCAGCACGGTCAGCACCAGCACGATCGCCATCAGGGTCAGCGCAAAGGTGGGCGTTTCGACTTGCAGGCTGCCGGCCGACTCCGGCGCACGGCGCTTCACCGCCATGCGCGCAGCCACCATCAACGGCAGCACCAACGCCGGATACCGTCCCAGCGCCAGCACCAACGAGCAGCTCAGATTCCACCAGTACGTGGCATCGCCCAACCCTTCGAAACCCGAGCCGTTATTGGAGAACGCGGAGGTGTACTCGTAGAACACCTGGCTGATGCCGTGGAAGCCGGGGTTGGAATTGGCAGTGATTGCCGGCACGGCCAGTGTCACTGCGGTAAAGCCCAGCACCACCAGCGGCTGCAGCAGGATCAACAGCGCCAGCAATTGCACTTCGCGCGATTCGATCTTGCGGCCGAACAACTCCGGCGTGCGTCCGGTCATCAAGCCGGCCAGGAACACGCTCAGCAACAGATACACCACGAACTGCTGCAGGCCGCAACCAATGCCACCCCAGATCGCGTTGATCAGCATGTCGACCAACGTGACCAGGCCGCTCAACGGCGCCAACGAATCGTGCATCGCGTTGACCGAACCATTGGAGGTCTGCGTGGTCAACGCCGCCCACAACGCAGAGGCATCCGCACCGATGCGCACTTCCTTACCTTCCATCAGCGCCGGCGAGGTCGCACTGGCCGAATGCGCTTCGGACCACAGCAACAACGCGGTGGACGCGGCCGACATCGTCAGCATGGTGCCGAATACCAACGCAGTGAGTCGCTTGCGTCCGGTCAGATAGCCGACCATGAACACCACGCTCATCGGCAGTAACACGATGGCCAAGGTTTCCAGAAAATTGCTCAGCGGCGTGGGGTTTTCCAGCGCGACCGAGCTATTGGGGCCATACCAGCCACCGCCGTCGGTGCCGAGCTGTTTCACCGCCACCATCGCGGCAACCGGGCCCACTGGGATGGTCTGCTTGGCTATGCCGGCACTGCTATCCAACGGTACAGCGGTCGCCGCGCCCTGGAAGGTCGACGGCACACCCTGCCAGCCGAGTAGAACGGTCAACAGCAGGCACAGTGGCAGCAGCACGCGCACGCTGGAGCGGATCACGTCAGCCCAGTAATTGCCGACATCTGCTTCAGGCAGGGCTTCCAAGCCGGACCCCGTGTGCTGGCGTCCCTGACGCGACAGTTCCGGCTCCGAAATCGCCGCCACGGCCGTCGTGTCCGATGCCGGTGCAGCAACCGACGCCTGTTTGGCGGCGCGCCCACCGAACAACGCACGCAGTGTCGCCACTGCCAACGCCAGGCCCATCATCGGCGTCACCACCTGCAGGCCGACGATGCCGGTCATCTGCGACAGATACGACAACTGCGCCTGGCCGGAGTAATGCTGCTGATTGGTGTTGGTGACGAACGACACCACGGTGTGCAGCGCGGTGTCCCAGCGCATGTTCGGGATGGCGTCGGGATTGAACGGCAGCCAGGCCTGGGTCATGAACACCAGCCAGACCAAGAGGCCAACCACCAGGTTGCTCAGCAAGAACGCCTTGGCGTAGCCCCGCCACGACATGCCCTGCTGCGGATGGGTTCCGAGCAACGCGTACAACGGCCGTTCGATCCAGCCGAACAGCGCGTCGCCGCGCATCGGTGCGCCGCGCATCACGGCGGCCATGTAACGGCCCAGGGGCCACGCCAGCACGATGGCCAGCGCGTAGACAAGAAAAGTTTCAGTCATTGGAGCGCACTCGGATCAGAAGTCTTCGGGCCGCAGCACCACGTACAGCAGGTACGCAGCGGCAACGAGTACGGCCACGCCGCACAACAGGGACAACCAGGCAGGCATGTCAACTACTCCCCGAGACGTGCGCACGAAGGCGCGATGGATGCGAGGTGTCGCGGCGTCGGCAGCGCGTACGCGCCAACATGACAAAGCGCTGCCGCACCATGCGCGCAGCGCCGATCGAGCAGACAAGTGAAGGGATGCATCGGGATCGTCCACGGCGGAACCGCTCCGCCAACGTGCGCAGTCTCTGCCTGCGCCACGTAAAGTCGCTATGGATCTGCAGCCGGCGCGACGTAAAGTCCGCATAAAATGCGCAGGCCAGCCCTGCGCCACAATCAGATGGCCCGCCGCGCGCTTCGACGGTTGGCTTCCCTGGCTGCGCCGGCCTGGCGGCACGCCGATGGCAGCGACGCTGCGAAGTTTCATCTGCTCAAGGGTCGGGCCGGACAGGGTGGCGCCAGGTATGCGCGTGCGCTTGTGTGACCAGACCACACTCAATCACACCGTGCTCACGTGTCCATATACCTGCGCGACACAGTCGCAAGCATCATGCTGGCCGTGGCGATCGCGTCATCGCATCTGGCGATGAGTTCATCGGCATGGTTCGGTATCGCAGCAGCCTGCGCACGAACGGTGGCAATGACCTGTATCTGCTCGCTCGGGAAGAGGCTCACCGTCGCTGCAAGCACATCAAGGCTGCACAGATAACGCACCTCGTCAGGCTGGTGCGGCAACGCCGTAGCCAACCGCCGCAGCACCGCAGCGCCACTCTCTGTGCTGTCCAATGCGTGCAGGGCCCGCGTCAATTCCCTGAAGGCAGCCTGGCGCAATCCCGGATTGGACAGTCTGTTCAACAAGGCCACCAAGTGGATCAAGGCTTCGGCTCCATCGCCAGAACGCGCCAGGCGCTCGGCAAGCTGCGCATACGCGTGCTGGAATCGATGGATCGGCTCCAATCCGACAAGATGCAGGCGTAAGGTCACCTCCGCCAGCGTGCGGGGGCCGGTCTGGAGCGCGGCAGCCTCGGTTATCGCCAGGTTGACTTCCTCTTCGGGCAGCTGTCTGATCGCCGATGCCAGCAAATCAAACGGAAGCGCTCCGCCGATGCCTCCGGCAGCGCCCCCTGGGCCAGAGCCACAGCGCCTTGCACCCCTGGCCCACCATCACCTTGCACGCCCCCTACATCAGCCTCTGCTACTGCCCCCATTTGGCCACCGTGCGCTGCTCCGGCAGCAGCCTGCAGCGCTTGCCGGCGCGTGGCAATCAAACTGGGCAAGATTGCATGGAAGGCGAGCGCGCGCAGGTCCTCGGGCAAGCTGCCAAGGTCATCGGTCAAGCGCGCCATCACGCGAAATGCCATATTCCCGGAATAGCGGGTGGCGTGATTCAACACCGCGGTAAACGCCTAAAATCGCTGCGCCTGCGGCAATGATGGAATCCGCGCCGCAAGCCTTCCGTATCCGCGCAATATCTGCTCGCTGCGATCCTCATCGTCCGGGTAGGGGAAGTGCGTCACTTCGTCCAGGGCAAGACGCATGCTTTTTGCACTTCCTGCGTTTGGCTGGTTGACGCCACAGCGTGTGGCAGACCGGTTCGGTTGATCGGCATATCGGGTCTCCGGCGGTGTGCCGCAGCAGCGGCATCGAGTTAGGCTTCGTGCGTACTTTCCCGAAAGCGATCTCGTGTCCGCGCGCACTGCCAGAAATCGCGTTCGCCCGCGCGAACGCGACGTGACCGGTGCAGATGCGGGTTCGGCGGATGGCACGCCACCCGCCGCTGTTCGCGAGTCCCGCGGCGGACGACCTGGGACGATGCAGAAACGGCGTGCTGCCCTACCGCAGCGGCACGTTCAACACGGACGGCGCTGCAACTGGCGAGGTGAATCTCACCGTGCCACCGCCCTCGCTGGCGTCGGTATAGCGCGCGTCGCGGGTGTCGATCACCAGGACCAGTCGCTGCCCTGCGGGAATCTCGGTTGCCGCCGCCTGCAGTGGCCAGTCCAGCGTGACTGCGCGCCCCGGCGTGGCATTGCGCAACGAATACGGCGCAGGCGCCATCAGTTTCGCCATGCCCAGCGCATCCATAACCCCATTGGGTAATAGCTTGAGATGGCGGTCGAACCAGCGCGTGGTCGCGGTATAGATTTCGTTGGGTAACCCCAATGCGCCGGGCAGCTCCGCGGTGCGGTGATCGCCCTGGCTTAGCAGCAGTTGCTTGGGGCCACGTAACTGGTTGAAGAACGCGATGGTCTGGTTCGGCGGGAACAATGCGTCGTTGAACGCATTGCCCGGCAGCACCGCGGTGCCACGCGCATTGAGCGCGGCCACATCAGAGCCAGGGCTGCGGGGACGCAGCTTGCGGCAGGAAGCCCTGCACCGCGCCTCTGGGCCAGATCCGGACCGTCCCGCCCGGTCAACGCACCGGCGCCGACCGGCAACCCGACGCCCTGCTGGCTGACCGTGCGATTGGAATACAGCGAGGCTTGCAGATCGGCCCAACCGCTGAGCGCGGCCACGGCCTTGATGCGTGGGTCGCGCTCGGCCGCCAGCAGGCTGATGCCCGCACCGTACGAAATGCCCGACGCGCCGATCGCATGCGGATTGGCGGGCGTGTGCGCCAGTGCCCAATCGATCACCGCCCTGACGTCTTCCACCCTGTCCGGCCCGGCGATATCGATCTGCCCGGCCGAATCCCAAAACCCGCGCGAGGTGTAGCTGACCACCACGTAGCCGTCGCTGGCCAGCGCAGTCGCACGGCCCAGATATTCCAGATTCGGCAACGCCCAACTGGCCGGCATCACGATCAACGGAAACGGCCCGGCACCCTGCCCCTGCGGCACCAGCACCAATGCGCCCATTTGCGCACCGTCCCAGCCGGGGATGCGTTCTTAGGTCTTGCTGAAGGCGCCCGCCACCGCCGCAGCCGATGCCATCCACCACGCCAGTGCGGCGATGGTCCAGATCCAAGGTTTGCTCATGCTGCTGTCTCCCATGCAAAGCCAGGCCGGAGTGGCCCAGCGGCAACTGCCATGCATCCGTTGTTCGAGGGAGAACGCCGCGAACGCACCAGACGGTACGGTATGGTTCAAGGGCCGGGATTCGGGATTGCCCTAAGCACCGGGACCCGGTGCTCAAGAATTCCTGATAACGAGCGACTCAGCCAACGAAGTGTTGATAGCCGCGCCGCAGCGGTTGCCAAGGGTTACCGTCGGCGTCGTGCACCACCACGCCGGGCGTGGCGACAATCTGGCCGATGCGCGTCGCGGCCACCTCGGCGAACTCCATTGCCTGCGCCACCGCAGCGCGATGCTGCGGCGCGGCGGTGAAGCACAGCTCGTAGTCGTCGCCACCGCCGAGTTGCCAGCCAGGGCACTGCGCCACGCTGGTCCCGGCACTGCGCGGCATTGCCGGCAACGCGGCCAGCGCCAGTTGCGCGCCCACACCGCTGCGGTCGCACAGATGCCCCAGATCGGCCAGCAGCCCGTCGGAAATGTCCACGCAGGCATGCGCAAGCCCGCGCAAACGCAGCCCGGCCTGTACGCGTGGCTGCGGACGCAGCAAGCGGCTGCGCCACTGCTCGTGCAACGGGTCAGCCGCCGCGCAGGTCACATCCAGCTGGCCGGCTTGCCACAGCGCCAACGCGGCGGCGGCCTCACCCGGCGCACCGGTGACCCACACGTCATCGCCAATGCGCGCACCATCGCGCCGCAACGCCGCGCTCGGCGGCACGCTACCGATTGCCGTTACAGCGCACGAGAGCGGCCCGCGGGTGGTGTCGCCGCCGACCAGCACGATGTCGTGCGCATCGGCCAGCGCGAAGAAGCCATCGGCGAATAGATCCACCCATGCGGCATCGTCGTGCGGCAACGACAACGACAAGGTGCACCAACGCGGTTGCGCGCCCATCGCCGCCAGGTCAGAGAGATTGACTGCCAGCGTCTTCCAGCCCAGATCGTCGGCGCGGGTTTCCTGCGGAAAATGCACGCCGGCATTGAGCGTATCGGTGGTGATCGCCAGCTGCTCACCGGCCGGCGGATGCAGCAATGCCGCATCGTCGCCAATGCCCAACGGCACATCGGCACGCGCAGCAATGCGCACGCGCAGCCGGGCGATTAGATCGAATTCGGGCATTTGAGGAGCCGGGAGTGGAGATTGTGCATTGGGGATTCGTCGCAGCAGGCGTTGCGAGGTGCGGCACGATTGCTTGCCGCCTGCCCACCAAATGATGCGCAGTGCGGAAATGGCATAGCTCACCTCAAGGCGGAATTACTCAAGCCAAGCGCTTGCACCTTGCGTGGGCGGGACCGTCGCTCGCTGCCAATCCCGAATCACCACTGCCGAATCCCGTGGCTCAAGCGCCGGACTCGACCTTGCGCCACTCCACAGCGGCGCGGTCCAGCACCCCGTTTACATAGGTGTGACCGTGTTCGGAGCCGAAGCGCTTGGCGGTTTCGATCGCTTCGTTGATCACCACGCGGTACGGCACGTCCTGGCGGTACAGCAATTCGTAGGCGGCCAACCGCAGCACTGCGCGTTCGATCGCATCGACCTCTTCCACGCCGCGATCCAGGTACGGGGTCAGCGCGGTATCCAGTTCGGCACGATTGGTCAGCACGCCTTCGACCAGGTTCTCGAAGTACGCCAGATCGGCCACTTCGTGCGCCTGCTCGTGAGCGAACTGGGCGATCACCTGCTTGGCGAAGCCACCGGAAATCTGCCACGCATACACTGCCTGCAAGGCACGCCGACGTGCGCGCGAACGCAGCACCGGGTCGATGCCGTCGCGACGGCCGTGGCGCGGGTGTCCACCGGGCTTGCTCATGGCAACAACTCCATCAAATTCACCAGCTCCAGCGCTGCAAGCGCGCACTCCTCGCCCTTGTTGCCGTGGCTGCCGCCGGCACGCGCTTCGGCATCTTCCACGCGTTCAACTGCCAGCACGCCGTTGAGCACCGGCACGCCGGTCTGCAGTTGCACGCTCATCAGGCCTTCGGCGCACAGGTCGGCCACGTGTTCGTAATGGCGGGTATCGCCACGGATCACGCAGCCCAGCGCGATGATCGCGCCATGCTGGCCGGACTGCGCCACGCGATTGGCGGCGACCGGAATTTCCCAGGCGCCGGGCACGCGGATCACGTCGATGGCGTCTTCGCCAATGCCGTTGCCGGCCAGGCTCTGGCGCGCGCCGGCAACCAGCACGTCGGTGATGCGGGCGTTCCAGCGGCTGGCGATGATCGCAAAGCGCGCGGTGGGGGGGCGAAGATCGCCTTCGTAGTGGGTCATGCGGGTCGGCAACTCAAGGGGGCGAGAAGTTTAACAGCTGCCGGGGCCAGGCCTGGCCGACGCGTGCACGCCAGGTCCACCAAAGCAGACTCGGCCATGTGCTTCAACGACCATGGGCGATTGCGGTCAACCGGCTGCTCCAGCCGCTCTGGCGGGCCCCACGCCTGGAACCGATGGTCATCTCTGACCACTGCGCTTCCGGCACGTAGGCCGCAGCAGCGGACGGCTGCGCACTGTCAACCACGCGTCAGCGCCTGCGCCGTCCTGAACCATCGGCAGGGGCAAATGACTGCGGTAGCGGCTCGCGGGCAACTCAAGAGACAGCAGACGGCGGCACCGAACGCACGCCCTCGCCAGCGTGGCATTCCAGATACTCCACCACTTCCAGCCCGAACCCGGCCACCCCCACCTGGCGCCGCGAAGTGCCCAGCACACGCAACTTGCCCAGGCCCAGTTCGGCCAGGATCTGCGCGCCGGCGCCATGACGCCGCCACTGACTCACATCCTTGGCGTTGGCGGCGGCTTCGGGTTGCTGGCGCAGCCGTGCCAGCAGCGATTCGCTGTCGCGCGGGGCCGACAGCACCACCATCACGCCCTGCCCCTCGGCCGCAATCGCGCGCAAGGCATCGGTGGCCGCCACACCGAAGTCATCGCGCTGCCAGTGCAGCAGATCCGCCAGCGGATTTTCCACCTGCACCCGCACCAGGGTGGGTGTATGCGGATCGGCGCTGCCGCGCACCAACGCAAAGTGCAGGTCGTGCGCGATGCGGTCGCGGTAGGTCACCAGCTTGAACGGGCCGAATTCGGTGGTGATGTCGCGCTCGTCCACGCGCTCGACGGTGTGCTCGTTGGCCAGCCGATACGCGATCAGATCGGCGATCGAGCCCATCTTCAACCCGTGTTCGCGCGCAAATACTTCCAACTGCGGGCGACGCGCCATGCTGCCGTCAGGGTTGAGCACTTCCACCAGCACACCGGCCGGTTCCAGCCCGGCCAGCATCGACAGATCGCTGGCTGCTTCGGTGTGGCCGGCGCGGGTCAGCACGCCACCGGGCTGCGAAATCAGCGGGAAGATATGCCCCGGCTGGCTCAGATCCTGCGGCTTGGCATCCGGACGCACCGCGGTGCGCACGGTATGTGCGCGGTCGTAAGCGGAAATGCCGGTGGTTACGCCTTCGGCCGCCTCGATGCTGACGGTGAAGTTGGTCTGGAACTGCGCGGTGTTGTTGCGCACCATCGGCGCCAGGCCCAGTTGCGCGCAGCGCTCGCCGGTCAGCGACAGGCAAACCAATCCACGCGCGTGGGTGACCATGAAGTTGATGTCCGAGGGCGTGACCAACTCGGCGGCCATGATCAGATCGCCTTCGTTTTCGCGGTCTTCGTCATCGACGATCACCACCATGCGACCGGCGCGCAGCTCTTCGAGCAACGCGGGAACGGGCGCGAAATTCATGCCGTACCCCGCGTGCCGAGCAGGCGTTCGACATAGCGCGCCACCAGATCGATTTCCAGATTCACCGTCGCACCCACTGCCGTCTGCGCAAACGCGGTGTTGGCCATCGTATGCGGAATCAACGCCGCTTCGAAGCCTTCTTCGTCCACTTCATTGACGGTGAGGCTGACGCCGTCTACGCAGATCGAGCCCTTCTTGGCCACATAGCGCAACACCGCCGGCGGCGCGGCAAACCGCCAGCGCTGCGCGCGTGCATCGTCATGGACAGACTGCACCTGGCCCAGGCCATCCACATGTCCGCTGACCAGGTGCCCGCCCAGGCGGTCGATCGGGCGCATCGCGCGTTCCAGATTGAGCAGCGCGCCTTCCGGCAGTGCGCCCAGCGTGGTCAGCGACAGGGTTTCGGTGGAGGCATCGGCCTGAAAACTGGCTGCATCAAACGCAACCACGGTCAGACACACGCCATTGACCGCAATGCTCTCGCCCAACTGGACAGACTCGAACGGCAGCGTGCCGGTGGCGAAGGTGAAACGTACATCGCCGCCCTGCGGCTGACGCGCCGCTAGCTGGCCGACGCCTTCGATGATTCCAGTAAACATCAGCGCGCCCCCGCTTGCAGCACGAGGGCTGCTGCGATGGAGCGCCGGAACGCCGCGGCGCAGCGCGGCAGGTGGTGCATGGACATAGTCGTTTCTCGCAGAAGTTGAGCGAAAAACGCCGCAAGGCAAAGCAAACAGGCGCGCCCACAGCCGCAAGGCTGCGCAGTGGCCGTCTTCTTTCATCCGGACTATACCGTCGGCTCCGGCGTCGGACCGGATCTGCTGACCTTCGCGCGGTACCCGGCACATGCAGCGCCGAGCGTCGCAACGAAGCGCTCGCGGGCTCACATGCGTGCGCATGCCTACCGCCGGTGGGGAATCGCACCCCGCCCTGAAGACGTTCGTAAGTACCGGCGAGCCGGCATGTGGGAGTTTAACAGCGCGCCCAGGTGCCATGGCAGAGCCTCAGCTGAGGCTGGCAGGACGCTGTGTCGTGTCAGGAAATTCCCCATCGCCAACTCCGTGAAAGATCTGTTAAATTTCGCGCCGCGACGGGAGACGTCGTTCTTTTGCACCTCGCAATGGGGTGGAAACACTGACATCAATTCGGAGAACATGGAATGTGCAAGACACTGATTCTGGCTGCCCTGCTGGCTGCCGCACCGTTTGCCGCCTCTGCGGAAGGCCTGAGCTACAACTATGTCGAAGGCGGCTGGAACCGTACCGACGTCAACGTCAATAATGACAATGAGGGCAGCAACGGCGGCTATCTGCGCGGTTCCTGGCAGATCGCGCAGCCGGTCTACGTCTTCGCCGGCTACCAGCTCGCCACCAAGGACTACAACCTCGGCGCCGGCTTCACGATCGACGGCACCCTGACGCAGGCCAATGCCGGCATCGGCTACCGCCAGGAAATGACCGAGCGCGTCGAGTTCATCGCCGACATCAGCGCGCTGCGTACCAAGGTCGATGTGGACCTGCGCCAGAGCGGCCGTTCGCTGGGCAGCAGCTCCGACTCCAGCACCCTGGGCTGGGCGAACCTGGGCCTGCGTGGCAAGCCTTCGCCGCGGACTGAAGCATGGGTCAAGGCCGGCTACATCGATGGCAGCAACGTGGACAAGGGCGAGTTCGTGGGCACCCTCGGTGGCCAGGTGAACTTCACCCAGACCTGGGGCCTGGTTGGCGAAGCCCAATTCATCGACAACGCAAATCAGTACCGCATCGGCGTGCGCGCGAGCTTCTGACCGGCTTCGTGCATGAAATAAGAAAAAGCCCCGCATGCGGGGCCTTTTTTTGCACTCATACCACCGCTGATGGCGCGTAACGCAAACGCAGATCCTGCCCGAGCTGACGTACATCGCGTAGTTGCAATTCGTAGCGCTGAGCCATCGTTTCGATGCCAAGGCCAGCGAGCAAGGGCCTTGCGGTGTCGCCCAGCAACACCGGCGCCATGTAGACCAGCAGTTCGTCCACCAGCCCGGCCTGCAACAGCGCACCACTCAGCGTGGCGCCGGCTTCAACATGCACTTCATTGATGCCGCGCTCGGCCAGCAACGCCAGCACTGCGGACAGATCGAAACGGCCCACGTGCAATGGCAGTGCCGCACATTCCGCACCATCCAGCGCGGTTGCAGCGACAGCATCGCCATGCAGATACAGCGTCGGCGCATCGCCATTGCGGATGTTCTTGCACGCCAACGTGCGTAAGCCGGCATCCAGCACCACACGCAGCGGTGGCACGCACGCGATGTCATCGCCCAGCCGCACCGTCATCGACGGATCATCGGCCAACACCGTGCCAGCACCAGTGAGGATTGCGCCGGCACGCGCACGCCAACGCTGCACGTCCGCACGCGCGTCGGCTCCGGTGATCCATTTGGATTGGCCGCTGGCCAACGCGGTCCGCCCGTCAAGGCTGGCGCCCAGTTTGACCCGCAGCCACGGCCGGCCACGCTCCACCCGCGACAGAAAGCCCTGATTGAGCGTGCGCGCCTGCGCGTGCATCACCCCGCTGAGCACCTCGATTCCAGCGTCGCGCAGCAACGCAAAACCACCGCCATTGACCTGCGGAAACGGATCGGCCATCGCCGCGACCACACGCGTTACGCCTGCCTCGATCAACGCCAACGCACACGGCGGCGTGCGCCCGTAATGCGCGCATGGCTCCAGGGTCACATACGCAGTGGCACCGCGCGCCAACTCACCGGCCGCACGCAACGCGAAGACTTCGGCATGCGGGCCACCCGCACGTTGATGAAAGCCTTCGCCCACGCACACGCCATCGCGCACAATCACGCAGCCCACCATCGGATTGGGGCGGGTGGTGTAGGCGCCGCGCTCGGCCAAGCGCAACGCCTGCGCCATCCAGCGGTGGTCATCGGCACTCGCGATCGCCGCGGTCTCACTCATCGCGTCACTGCTCCCGGCGCGCTGCGCATCACCACGATGTGCATTGGGCCTAGTAAGAATTCGGCATGCGTCTGCCATCCCAGCCGCTGATAAAACGGCACCAATGCCGGCTGGCAATACAGGTACAGCAACGGCACGCACAGGCGCGCGGCGGCCTGCACGCAGTGCGCCACCAGCGCTTCGCCAATCCCCTGCCCGCGCGCCTGCGGCTGCACATAAAGAGACGCCAACCAGGGCGACCATTGCCGAATGCGCGCATCATCGTTTTCGAGCAGGCTCACCGAGCCCAGCCACTGGGCCTCATCCTTCGCCACCCAGGTTGTCGGAATAACGCCATCGCGCGCATGGCTGCACAATTCGCTCAACGCTTCATCCAGGTTCCATTCCGGCAGCAACGTGCCGAAGGCCTGCAGATGCGCTTGCGCAATCTCAGGCAGATACGCTGGCGTTTCCGCAACGCAGGCGATGCGCATCGCGCTCATCGCTTGCCGGGCTTGCCGGCGCGTTCCAGTGCCACTTCCAGCAATGGCAGTTGTTCGCTGCCGACCGGCAGTTCGCGTTCGAGCTTCTCGATTTCCTCACGAAAATCGGCCACGTCCTGGAAACTGCGATACACCGAAGCAAAGCGCACATAGCCGACATGATCGAGCTTGCGCAGCTCCACCATCACGTATTCGCCTACGCGCAGCGAGCCCACTTCGCGCTCGCCCGACATCCGCAGCTGATGCACGACTGAGCGTACCGCTGCTTCGATTTGTTCCTCGGCCACCGGCCGCTTCTGCAGCGCGCGGTCGAAACTGGTGCGCAGCTTGCGTGCATCGAACGCTTCGCGCCCACCATCGCTCTTGACCACGGTGGGCAACTTCAGTTCGATCGTTTCCAACGTGCTGAAACGCTCACCGCATGCCTCGCACTCACGGCGCCGACGAATCGTCGTGCCGTCTTCGGACACCCGCGAATCGATCACGCGGGTGTCGCTGTGCTGGCAGAAGGGGCAATGCATTAGCGGTGTTCTTCCAACATTCCGGGCTGCCGGGCAAACGCGAGCCGCCATTCCATCCCGGCTGCCATCGCGTTCCAGGCAGCACCCGACCGCGTGAGCGGTATGAACAAATCCTCTTCCGGCGCGATGCCTTCAAGCTCCGGCGGCATGACGCCACGCATACTGCACGCCTGAGCCGGCCCGTAATGAAACATGGCCTCGTCGAACTGCCCGGACCACAGCTGCGATTGCAGCGCCTCGACCACAGACTCTGCCTGCCCGGCTTGCATCTGCCGCTCCGGATCTACATGCCGGTGCAGGCCCTTGCCCGCGTAGTCGATATCTGCCCCTTTGGCGACCAGACCGATGAAGCCGTCGCTCAGGCCAAGCCGGCTTTCCACCCACAGATGGATCAGGTCATGCGGCAGGATGCCCTGCCGCGGCAGATCCACTTCGCAGCGCAAACCGGCGGCACGCACACAGGCAAGGTGGTCGTACTTCGACGCTGCGCCCAGCCTGCGTGCGATCAACGCCATGACGTTGCGACGCTCAGCCGTACACCGGATAACGCTTGCACTGCGCGGTCACTGCATCGCGCACTTTCGCCAGCACCGCTTCGTCGGTCGGGGCGTCGAGCACATCGGCGATCCAGTTGGCCAGATCGATGCTGTCCGGTTCCTTGTAACCGCGCGTGGTGATTGCCGGGGTACCCAAGCGCAGGCCCGAGGTAACGAACGGCGAGCGCGGGTCGTTGGGCACCGCGTTCTTGTTGACGGTGATGTGTGCCTTGCCCAGCGCGGCTTCGGCATCCTTGCCGGAGACGTCGCGGCCGATCATGTCGACCAGCATCAGATGGTTTTCGGTGCCGCCGGAGACGATCTTGTACCCGCGTGCGATCAGCGTGTTGGCCATCGCCTGAGCATTCTTGACCACCTGTTGCTGGTAGGTCTTGAACGCCGGCTCCAGTGCTTCCTTGAACGCAACCGCCTTGGCGGCGATCACGTGCATCAGCGGGCCACCCTGAATGCCGGGGAACACGATCGACTGCAGCTTCTTCTGCAATTCTTCGCTGGCGCCCTTGGCGACGATGATGCCGCCACGCGGACCGCGCAGCGTCTTGTGCGTCGTCGACGTCACCACGTGCGCATGTTCCATCGGGCTGGGATACACCCCGGCGGCCACGAGGCCAGCGATGTGGGCCATGTCCACGAACAGATAGGCGCCAACGCTGTCGGCAATGGCACGGAAGCGGGCCCAGTCGATCTTCTGCGAATACGCCGAGAAACCGGCCACCACCATCTTCGGCGTGTGCTCGGTCGCAAGACGCTGCACTTCGTCGTAATCGATCAGGCCCTGCTCGTTGACGCCGTACTGCACCGCGTTGAACAGCTTGCCGGAGACGTTGGCCTTGGCGCCGTGGGTCAGGTGGCCGCCATGCGCCAGGCTCATGCCCAAAATGGTGTCGCCCGGCTGCAGCAGCGCCAGATACACCGCCTGGTTGGCCTGCGAGCCGCTGTGCGGCTGCACATTTGCATAATCGGCATCGAAGACCTGCTTGATGCGGTCGATCGCTAGCTGTTCGGCAATGTCGACGAACGCGCAGCCGCCGTAGTAGCGCTTGCCAGGGTAGCCTTCGGCGTACTTGTTGGTCAGCTGGCTGCCCTGGGCTTCCATCACCAGCTGGCTGCAGTAGTTCTCGCTGGCGATCAGCTCGACGTGATCCTCCTGGCGGCCGGCTTCAGCAGCGATGGCCTTGGCCAGTTCGGGGTCGTAGGTTTCCAGTCGGACATCGCGCGAGAACATCAGGTCTCCAGAGGAATGGACAGATGGCAGGCGCGTAGTTTAAAGCGTGTTGCGCGCTTTGAGGTGATATGCCCTGCACGCGGGCCGGGTCCGACAGCAGTTCAACCCCGGCAGGCCCGAAGACAGCTGCCTGCCTGAAAGCAAACCCAGGCGCAGGCAAGTGCCCGCGCCTGCGCCGTGGCGCTTTACAGCGCGAACGATCCGCCAAAGGTGACCATCAACGTGCGGTCCTGCAGGAGTTGCCAGCTCGCTGCCGAGGCCGTGGCGTCCAGCGCCGTGGTCGCCGAGAATATCAGCGCCTTGCGGTTGCCCAGGTTGAACAGGTTGACCTTCAGGTAAGGCTTCTTCAGGTTGCCGATGTCATGGAAGTTGTAGCCGCTGTTGAGGTTGACGGTGGCAAATCCACCAGCGTCCGAGCCACCGGCGTTGAGGAAGGTGCCCCAGATCCTGCTCTGCGCATTCACGCTCAGGCTGGCCCACAGCGCTTGGCCTGTGTAGTTGACCGAGGCATATCCGACGTTTCTCGGTGCGTTGACCAGGGTCTTGCCGTCGGTGGCATAGGTGGTGGCGCCAAGCGCGACATCGCTCTTCATCTGGCTCTTGTTGTACGCATAGGAGGCATAAACAGACCACAGGTCGTTGACCTTGTAGCTCAACTCGGCATTGACGCCGCGCATCTGCACGCTGCCCAACTGGTAGTAGACCGGAGCGTGGGTCATCGGATCGGCGCCACTGAACTGCTTGTGCTCGAAGTTGGTCGCATACAGATCGAGCACCGTGCTCAGATTGTCGCCGTAGTAGCGCCAGCCCAGGTCGGCGGTCAGCGCCTGCTCGGGTTCGGCATCGCTGATCGATGTCTGCGAACCGATGGCACTGGCGTAGGCGGCGTTCCAGAAGTCGTACAGCGCGGCGGTGTTGATCGGCGCGCGGGAGGTCTTGCCGACCCCGAGGAATAACTGGTTCTGCTCATCGAGTTGGAACTTGACGCCCCCCGTCGGAGTGAACTTTTTGTACGTATTCGCGCCGGAAGCGTACAGCGAGCTGTTTCCCGGCGTGGCCAGATCGATGCCCAGGTCTGCGCCCGGCCAGGTCGAATACCAGCCCTTGCGCTGCACCCAGGTATAGGCGCCACCAACGGTCAGCGTCCACTGGTCGTTAGGCGTCCAGGTGTTGGTGGCGAAAGCGCGGTAGGTGGGCGTGGTCGAGTAGAAGCGATAGGCGACCTGCGGGCTACCGTTGGCGTTTTTGTAGTAATACCGGCTGTCATGGCCCCAGACATCGGCAGGGTGGCCCTGTGGGTCGGCCGGGAGGAAGACATTGGAACCTTGCTCACGCGGGCGCTCGACCAGCATGCCGTACTCCAGGCTGTCGCGCATGCCAACGTCCTGCTTGAACTTGACGTGGATGCCTGGCCGGAAGGTGTCGAAGGTGTAGAACACATAGGTACTGGCGTACCCGTAGCCGCCACCACCGTAGCCGTAGACGAAGTACGGCACCACCGATAGGTGCAGGCTGTCGCTCAGTGTGAACTCACCGTCGAGGTTGGCGATCCAGCTGCGGAACGGGTTGGTCTGGGTGCCGACCCAGTCACTGGCATCGGCCGACTTGTAGGACTGGACATACCCGAAGTCGTAGCCAGTGGCGGCGATCTGCTCCTTGGTCAGGTTGCGGTAGCCGTTCCTGACATGGCGGGTGTATTGCAGCGCGCCGGTGATCGCGTCGCCGTCGTCCAGCGTCCACACCGACTTGGCGTCGATCTTGGTCACCGTGGACTGGCCATCGCCGCGCCATTGGTCGGCCTGGTTGTTAGAATAGGAGAACCACGAACGGACCGGACCGCTGTCACCGGTGTTGTAGCGCAGGAAGGTGCGCCTGTAGTGATTGCTGCCCAAGCTCTGGCTCACGTCCAAGCCGGCATCGGCGGTCGGATCGACGGTCACCCAGGCGATGTTGCCGCCGGCTGCGCCGATCACCGGTGAGGTCACGCCCGGGTAGCCCTGCTCGACGGTGATGTCGCCCATGTTTTCGGTGTCGCCGTACTCGGTGGCGTAGATCGTGTAATCACCCGAGTCGTTGAGTGGCACACCATTGAGGGTCACGCCGATCTCGTCGGCGGTGAAGCCGCGCACGGTGAAGCTGCCGTCACTCAGGCCGGTCATGTCGTTGGTGGCCGCGATCGCGCCGGGGATGCTGGACAGCATCTGGGTGAAGTTGGCGCCGGGCACGCCCCTGATAATGGCTTGGCGACTGATGGTGGACACGGCCTTGGGCGCGGACTGCACCTCCATGTTGCCGCTGCCCAGCGACACCGAGCTACCGGTCACCTTGACCGCGTCGAGTTGGAGCGCGCGCTGGGTGGCGTTGGAATTGGTGGTGTTGGAGGTCGTGGTGTTGGAGGTCGTGGTGGTGGTGGTCGTGGAGGTCGTGGTGAAGCTGCCGCGCGGAACGGCATCGGTGCCGGCAGCGTCCTGGGCGAAGGCGGTAACCGCGGCCGCGTACAACACGGCCATCACGGCCGGGGAAACAAGCGCTTTGTTCATGAGGAGATTGCCAGTGTGGTGGAGGTCTCTAGTCAAGACATCGTCGCCTCGGCGTGCACAGAGGGGGAGCGCTGGTGGCCGGGCCTTGACGACACCGATCACGGCACGGACGTCTCGCCTCCGACGCAGCAAGTGGCCGGCGGCGCGACAGCATAAATTTTCCCCGGGAGACTTACAGACTTCGAAGTCGTCGGATGTCACGCTTTTGCTATCCGGATGCAGCTTCAATGCAAAGCGAGGTCATTTTCGTGTCCTCCCATGCAAGATGGTCGTCAGCTTGGCGTCGACCATCAATGAACTGACACAAGCCCAGCGCGCACGCCTGCAGATGACCGAAACACGTGAGCGGATGCGCAACGGTGTGCACGTCGCGGCACTGCCGCCAGGGCTGGTGAACCTGGGCGATGCCGCACGCCAGAGCGCCGGCAATGCCTCCCATGCCGGCTCGCGCAAGTGTTCGCGCCATCGCCGCAGGCAGCAACACCAACATGTGCTGCAGTACGTCGTTTCGATCAAGCAATCACGTCGCGTCAGCGCGGATTGCTGAAGGCCCTGGTGCGTTGAGGATCGTAAAGCGGGGCTACCACAATACGACAGGGCGCGCCGAAGCACGCCCTGTTGCCGTCACCGATCCGCTGGCCGCACCTGGCCGCGCAGGTTGATCGCCACGCTCAATTGTTGATCACCAGGTCGGCAATGATGCCGGTGGCGATGGCGACCAACAGCAGGTTGCCGCGGTCGTCGCGCTGCCAGCGGTAGCCGTATGGTGGGCGACGCAGGTCATAGCGGTCGTAGTCGTTCACCACATAGACCGGCCCGTGATAACGCTGGCCACGGGCCCAATACGGACGCGGCGGCGGGCCGGGGCGGTAGTACCCAGGGAGGTCATAGACATAGACCCGATTGCGGTCGTAACGACGGTCCTGGTAACGGGCGTCGCGATAACCATCACGGTAGCCGTTGCTGTAGTAACGGCGGTCCTGACGCCACTCGCGGCGGTCGTCACGGCGGTCGTCACGGCGGTCGTCACGGCGGTCGTCACGGCGATCGTCGCGCCAGTCACGGCGATGATCCGGGCCATAGCCGCGGTCATGGCCGCGGCGATCGTGGTCGCGATCCCAATCCCCGGCGAATGCAGCCGGTGCGAAGGCATCCAGCGCCAGGATGGAGGAAAGCACAACGGTAACGATGCGTTTGCGATGCATGACAGTTCCTGTTCACGGTGTCGTAATTTCATTAATGAGGCTGGACGCCTTAATGCATTCTTGCCGGAATCGATTACGAAAAAGCCTATTCAGGCCGGACGCAAGATGCCGTTTAGCTGCAGGCGTGCCGCCGCGGGCCAGGCCACTTGCCCGTATAATCGACGCAATCCCTTTTCCGCCGCCCCCGGCCTCGGCCGGCGGGCTGCCTGCGTCCCCCGGAGCACCTATGTCGCAATACATTTACACCATGAACCGCGTCAGCAAGGTGGTCCCGCCCAAGCGGCAGATCATCAAGGACATCTCCCTGAGCTTCTTCCCAGGCGCCAAGATCGGCCTGCTGGGCCTGAACGGCGCGGGCAAGTCCACGGTGCTGAAGATCATGGCCGGCGTGGACACCGACTTCGAGGGCGAAGCCCGCCCGCAGGCTGGCATCAAGGTCGGCTACCTGGCGCAGGAACCGCAGCTCAACCCCGAACACACCGTGCGCGAAGCAGTGGAAGAAGGCGTGGGCGACGTGCTGCAAGCCCAGGCCGCGCTGGATGCGGTGTATCTGGCATATGCCGAAGAAGGCGCCGATTTCGACGCGCTGGCCAAGGAACAGGAACGCCTGGAAGCGATCCTGGCTGCCGGCGACGCGCATACGCTGGAAAACCAGCTGGATGTTGCCGCCGATGCGCTGCGCCTGCCGCCGTGGGAGGCGATTGTCGGCAAGCTGTCCGGTGGCGAAAAGCGTCGCGTGGCGCTATGCCGCCTGCTGCTGCAGAAGCCGGACATGCTGCTGCTCGACGAACCCACCAACCACCTGGACGCCGAGTCGGTGGAATGGCTGGAGCAGTTCCTGGCGCGTTACACCGGCACCGTGGTGGCGGTGACGCATGATCGCTATTTCCTCGACAACGCTGCCGAATGGATCCTGGAACTGGACCGCGGCCGCGGCATTCCGTGGAAGGGCAACTACACCGACTGGCTGACCCAGAAGGACGAGCGCCTCAAACAGGAAGACAACCAGGAAAAGTCGCGCCAGAAGGCGATCCAGAAGGAACTGGAATGGTCGCGCCAAAACGCCAAGGGCGGCCGCACCAAAGGCAAGGCACGTCTGGCCCGCCTGGAAGAGCTGCAGTCGGTCGATTACCAGAAGCGCAACGAAACCAACGAAATTTTCATCCCGCCGGGCGAACGCCTGGGCAACGCGGTGATGGAGTTCAAGAATGTCTCCAAGAAGTTCGGCGACCGCTTGTTGATCGACAACCTGTCGATGATCGTGCCGCCAGGCGCCATCGTCGGCATCATCGGCCCCAACGGTGCCGGTAAGTCGACCCTGTTCAAGATGATCACCGGCCAGGAAAAGCCGGACTCCGGCGAGATCGTGGTCGGCCCCACCGTGCAGCTGTCCTATGTGGACCAGAGCCGCGACGCGCTGGAAGGCAACCACAACGTCTTCCAGGAAATCGCTGGCGGCCTGGACATCCTCAACATCAACGGCATCGAGATCCAGTCGCGCGCCTACATCGGCCGCTTCAACTTCAAGGGCCAGGACCAGCAGAAGATGGTTGGTTCGTTGTCCGGTGGTGAGCGCGGTCGTCTGCACATGGCCAAGACGCTGCTACAGGGCGGCAACGTGCTGCTGCTCGACGAACCGTCCAACGACCTGGACATCGAAACACTGCGTGCGCTGGAAGATGCGTTGCTGGAATTCCCCGGCAATACCTTCGTGATTTCGCATGACCGCTGGTTCCTGGACCGTATTGCCACGCACATCCTGGCGTTCGAAGGCGACTCGCACGTGGAGTTCTTCCAGGGCAACTACCGCGAGTACGAAGAAGACAAGCGCCGCCGCATGGGCGACGACGCCGGCCCGAAGCGCCTGCGCTTCAAGGCACTGAAGTAACGAGTCGTAGCTCCAAAAAAGGCGCCGGAAGGCGCCTTTTTTATATGCGCACCGACCATCTCAACTCCTCCTTGCTCGCCCATCGTCGCGGGACCTTGCGCGGCATCCCTGCCCACCCGTCGACGGAATGCTCACCTGCCCTGCACTAACGTGCCGGCGTCATCGATCTGAGGTATGCATATGCCTGTCAGCTATTCGATCAGCCTGCCCGATCCAAAGCTCGCTCGTGGTAGCGCGCCCTCGGTGAGCTTTACCGCCAATGGCGCCGACGCATTCGCCGAGCAGTTGCAGTCTGCGCTGCGCGACCCGGCCTGGTTCGACCGTTGGCGCCAGCTGCAGCCCGACCCGGACGAGGTGGATCCCAGCCTGGGCATCACAGACCCGGCAGCGACGGTGACTGGCAGGCAGCACGACCTGCGCATCGACCTGGTTGCCACTACCAGCATTCCCGGCGCTCTCTTCAAACAGCGTATGCAGGCGTTAGCCGGCGCGCACTGGGAAATGCGCGACGTCCGCTAAGCCGAAGATTCTGAAACCCTTGCATCCCGGCGCGCGCGATTGACGCCTTTGAGCAGCAGCCACAGGCACAACGTCGTTCCGCCAACCAGCACCGGCAGCAGGATGCCCGGGTTGATCGTTGCAGCAAATTCCGGCGCCAACTGCTGGGCAAATGCGGCGATGAGATAGCTGATACCGGCCAACAGCATCAGCACACCCACCGTGCGCGGCAGGTAGGTGGAGCGATAGATCACACTGTCGCTGACCAGGCAGGCGGCGCCAGAAAAGATCGGCGCTATTGAACGCGATGCCGTGGCCCAGCAATGCCATTGATGCCAGCGCGAACCCATGCTCCGGTGATGCACCCGTCGCACTGGAGGCCAGCGGCAACACCCTCAGTTGGAACACCTTGCTGATTGCTTCGACTGACAGCGATGCGATGTTCAACAGCACAAACAACAACGCCAGACCACGACCCGCTGGCCGTAGCAACAGATAGTCGATTCATCACTGCACGACTGCACGCAATGGCACCACTAGATTGGCGCCAAGCCACATCTTCCAAAGCGCGGCGTGCGCCACGATTGACCGCAGCGTCGCCTGGTCATCGCCTGCAACGATCAACGCATTGGATACATAGCCTTCGGCCCAGCCTGCAAGCACGATGACTGCCAGATAGAGAGCACCAGCAAGACGTGCATAGAATTGCGGACGCGCGTGGATGTCATGCGCCATGGAGAGCCTTGTCTTGCTGAGGAACCGACCCACCCGGGTGCAGCAGCGTGTAGTCGCGACCGATGCCGCCATGTCACGCAAATATCAGCCGCCGTGCTCATCCCACGTCGCGCCCACAACCGCCCACGCTCATCCCCGCAAGGCCGCAGCATGATGCGCAATGTGCTCGCCCATAAAGCTTGAGATGAAGTAATAGCTGTGGTCGTAACCGGGTTGCAGCCGCACCGTCACCGGATAGCCGGCTGCCTTGGCCGCATCTTCGAACAACACTGTTTTCAGCTGGTTTTGAAGAAACTCGTCCGCGTCTCCCTGATCGATCAACAAGGGTAAGCGTTCCTGAGCATCAGCGATCAAGGCCGTAGCATCGTACGCGTTCCACGTGGCGCGATCGTCGCCCAGATACTGGCTAAACGCCTTCTCGCCCCATGGCACCTGGCTGGGCGCCACGATCGGCGAAAACGCCGACACGCTGCGATAGCGTCCCGGGTTTTTCAATGCGATGGTCAAGGCGCCATGCCCGCCCATCGAGTGGCCGCTGATCGCACGCACGCCAGTGGTGGCGAAGTGTGCTTCGATCAACGCCGGTAACTCGTTCACCACGTAGTCGTACATGCGGTAATGCGCAGCCCACGGCGCTTGTGTGGCATCGAGGTAGAAACCCGCGCCCTTGCCGATATCGTAGCCGTCCGCATCCGCTATATCGTCGCCACGCGGGCTGGTGTCGGGGGCCACCAGGATCACGCCATGCTCAGCGGCGTAGCGCTGCGCCCCTGCCTTGCTGATGAAGTTCTGCTCGGTGCAGGTCAGACCGCTCAGCCAGTACAGCACCGGCAGCGGGCCATCGGCGGCCTGCGGCGGCAGGTATACGCCCACGTGCATGCGGCAGTCCAAGGTCTGCGACTGATGCCGGTAGACATCCTGCCAACCGCCAAAACAGGCACGATGTTCGATACGTTCCATGAAGATTCCTTACGAAGAGAAAACCCCGCAGCCGGATCGCCGGCTGCAGGGTTGGACCATCAATGCAACAGACCCTTGTTGCGCGCGACATGCGCAGACAGGGCATCCATCAACGCCGGCGACAGGCAGTCGTATGGCGGCAACCCGAGTTCGGTCAGGCACGCGCACCCCATCCATCTGCTCCGGCGGCGTGCCGGTTTCGATCATGGACGACACGAACGCAGCAAAACCGGGCGCCGACCAGCCCTGTTGCTTCGACAACTCGGTGGACACGAAATCCAGGCCGTAGAACGCGTGGTCGTTGTTCTCGATCCGGCCATACAGATGCACGCCGCACCCGGTGCACGCGTGGCATTGGATCGTCGCGCTTTCATCGACGAGCATCAGCTTCTCTTCGTGCGCCGTCACCTTGACCGTGTCGCGCGAGACCACCGCCACCACGGAGAACTTCGCGCCGTCGGGCTTCCAGCACTTGCTGCAACCACAGGCATGGTTGGGCGCGGTCTGCGCAGACACGTCGACGATCACCTTGTCACTGGCGCAGTGGCATTCAAGGGTGCCGCCTTGAAAACCTTCCGCGCCGCTTCGCGCAACACCGCCATCTACCGAAGAATGAATCGACACATGCGTCATGACGCCCCTCCCGGAGTCTTGTGTACTACGTGCGCGGAAGCGGCCACGCGCCGCTCCTGGCCGTACGGTCAGAAATGAATCACGGTCCGGATCGACTTGCCTTCATGCATCAGGTGGAAGGCTTCGTTGATCTCTTCCAGCGGCATGGTGTGGGTGATGAACGGATCCAGATCGATCTCGCCCTTCATCGATTGCTCCACCATGCCAGGCAATTGGGTCCGCCCCTTGACGCCGCCAAAGGCCGAGCCGCGCCACACGCGCCCGGTGACCAGCTGGAACGGGCGCGTGCTGATTTCCTGGCCGGCACCGGCCACCCCGATGATGACGCTCTCGCCCCAGCCCTTGTGGCAACACTCCAGCGCCGAACGCATGACATTGACGTTGCCGATGCACTCGAAGCTGAAGTCCACGCCGCCATCGGTCAACTCGACGATGACCTCCTGGATCGGCTTGTCGTAGTCCTTCGGGTTGATGCAGTCGGTGGCGCCCATGCTGCGTGCCAGATCGAACTTGCCAGGGTTGGTGTCGATTGCCAGGATGCGCCCGGCCTTGGCCTGCACCGCGCCCTGGATCACCGCCAGCCCAATGCCGCCCAGGCCGAACACCGCCACGCTTTCGCCCGGCTTGACCTTGGCGGTGTTGTGCACCGCACCGATGCCGGTGGTGACGCCGCAACCGAGCAGACAGACCTTTTCCAGCGGCGCCTCCGGGTTGACCACGGCCAGCGAAATCTCCGGCACCACGGTGTATTCGCTGAAGGTGCTGCAGCCCATGTAGTGATAGATCGGCTCGCCGTTATACGAGAAGCGCGTGGTGCCATCGGGCATCAAGCCCTTGCCCTGGGTGGCGCGCACGGCCTGGCACAGGTTGGTCTTGCCGGACAGACAGAATTTGCACTTGCGGCATTCGGCGGTGTACAGCGGGATCACGTGATCGCCCACCTTGACGCTGGTCACGCCTTCGCCGACCTGTTCGACGATGCCGCCGCCTTCATGCCCAAGCACCGACGGGAAGATGCCTTCCGGGTCGTCGCCGGACAGCGTGAACGCATCGGTGTGGCACACGCCGGTGTGCGTGATGCGCACCAGCACTTCGCCAGCCTTTGGCGGTGCGACGTCGATTTCGACCATTTCCAGCGGCTTGCCGGGTCCGAATGCAACTGCTGCACGGGATTTCATGGGATGACGCTCCTGACGATGCGGTTCGAGAACGGGCACGGCAAGCACCGGCCCGGTGGGAGATTTATTTGAGGTAGGACCGGACCAGGCCGAGCAGATCCTGCACCCGCTCGGCGCGTTGCGCATCAGATGCGGCGGCGTGTCCGAAATCTTCGCGGATATGCGCTTGGAGCACCTGCGACATCAGCCCATTCACGGCACCCCGGATCGCGGCGATCTGCTGCAAGACAGGCGCACAGTCCGCACCCGCCTGCAGCGCCCGCTCGAGCGCGTCGCATTGCCCGCGCAATCGGCGCACGCGTGCTAGGGCTCGCTTTTTCTCATGCGGCGAATGCGGCATGGCGGCTCCGGCAAAATACTGGGGGGCAGTGTATGGTTTGCTTCAAGAAAAGCGATGGCCGGCCGCTTGCCGACCGTGATCGTGGCGAGCGCGATTACCGCCATTGGTTGGTGGACGGCGCTGCAGTCACTGCGCGCTGACGGAACAGGCACACAGAGGCCACCTGTTAGCCGCAGCGCAGCACGTCCATTGCGCAGACATGCCCGACGAGCCGCGTACTGCATACGCGCGCGAGACGGACCCAATCCATGTCTGCGAGCAGTTACCGCCGCAACCTGACCCTGCCGACTGTCCGCACCGTTGCTGGCCGCTGACGTGGGGTATCCGCATCAGCGCGGCGGTGGCGGTGGCGGCGCTACGCCCCTGCGTACCAGGCAGCCGTCGAAGCTTGCCTGATCCACTCGCTCCGACGCGGCGTGGTGCGCGACGTCGGCAGGTGGCGGAGCTGGGACCAAGCCTTGTTCCCGCACGCAAGCCTCTAATGCATCGATTGTTCTTGCACTCGGCGGCGGCGGTCGTACTGGCGCACAATGCGCGTGGGGCGGTGGCGCATCCTGCGCAGTACGATAGAAATTCGCACAACCTCCCAAGCTGAGCGCTGCGAGTAGTGCGGCGCTGACAGCGACGCGTGGTTGGGTATGGACCATCGTGAATCTCCCTGGCTGGATGACGCATCTGCGCACCGCATGCAGATGGCGAACGCGGGCTATGCCGCATTTTCCAGGGGAGATTTGCAGCTTGCTTTGCTGCGGATTTGCCGCCACGCGCCGCATGCCGGCGTGTCTTGGCGCTTGCCGGCATCCGCAGCGCATGTAACACCATCTTCGGCCTGCGCCACGGAATATGCAGCAGATCCGCCAGTGGCAACGCGAACGCTGACGCCGTCAGTTTTCGGCAGCTGCCCGCGCCACGATGGCCACCGGATCCACAGCATGTCCCGGCAGCGACGCCAGCACCGCATTGCGAAAGCGCGCGGCGAATGCGGCATCGTTGGCCTGGTAGAACGCACGTGCGTTGGCCGACAACTGATCCAGCTGCGCCTGCGGCAATGCCAGGGCGCTTTCCACGGCCTGCGCGATGCCTGCCGCGTCCACGTAGTAATACGATGCAAGATGGCGCTGACGCACCTCGGCCACGGGAATCAGCACACCGTGTTCGGGCTTGATCAGTTCGTTCATCGGCTCGCCGTCGGTGGCCAGCGTCACCGCACCCACGCTCAGCGCTTCCATCAGGTAATGGCCGAAGCCTTCGGCCTCCGAGGGGCATAGATGGAACAGATGCGCGTTCTGCATGCGGCGCAGTTCGGCATCGTCTAGGTATCCAACGCGGTGGTCGATATTCGGCGCCACCACCGGCTTGCCGGCGGTGCGCGGGTTCTGCACCACCGTCAGCAACGGCCACTCCGGATGTCGCTGCCAGGTCTCCAGCAACACACGCGTGCCCTTGGCGGTACTGCGCCCGGCCAAGTGAAAGAAGGCGCGCTGACGGAATACGCGCGCGTCGTACCGGTCAGGGCTGGTGAAACCGATGAAGCGGGTGGCGCACCCGAGGCTGCGGAAGATCCGCTCGGCATGGTGAGTCTTGCACAGCACCGCATCGAAGCGCGGCAGCAGCGGCAGCCACTTGGGCAGCAACCATTCCGGGTTGGGCACCAGCAGGTTGATCTGCCCCAGCAACAGGCAGCGCCTGTAGACGCGCTCGGAAAAGATCTGTAGCGGCACCTGCCCGAAGAGCACGCGGCTGGCCCACAGGCGCACCTCGCGGCCGGTGTCGTGCAGGCGCTGGCTGGTGAATCCCACTTCCTGCACCGGCACGCCGCCGGCACGCAGTGTTTCGGCCATCAGCACCATGTCGCGGGTCAGGCCCACGCCGTTGTCGCGACTGATCACCCGCATCATCGGAAATGCCTTGTCATGCGCGCACGCACCAGTAGAGTGGCATCGTGTCGATGCCGTAGTTTCCTGCACGATGTCCCGTTCTATCATGGTACGTTACACGTGTGCCAATGGTTGACAAATTCGGTCATTATGATGCGTGCTCCCAGACTTGCAATTGCGAGCACCATCTAGCCGGCAGCCACCACCTTGCGCGGGCCAACCTACGCGCCACAGACGATGACCTCCATGGACCTGCAACCACCCTGCGTTCTCGTGGTCGACGACGACCCTGATCTGCGCAAGCTGATCGGCGAATTTCTGAGCGCGCACGGCTACCAGGTGGACATGGCCGAAAACGTGGCGGAGATGCGCTCTGTCATGGCACAGCGCCGCCCGGACCTCATCGTACTCGACGTGATGATGCCGGGAGAAGATGGGCTGAGTGCAGCGCGCACCCTGGCCAGCGAGCGCGGTTCACCTGCGGTCATCATGCTCAGCGCGCTGGGCAACGACACCGACCGCATCATCGGCCTGGAAGTCGGCGCCGACGATTACCTTGCCAAGCCCTGCAACCCGCACGAATTGCTCGCCCGTGTGCGCGCCCTGCTGCGGCGCAGCCAGTCCAGCAACGAGCAGTCCGATCAGCGCGGCAATGTCTACGAGTTCGCCGGCTGGCGGCTGGACGTGGTGCGCCGCGACCTGCGCGACCCCACCGGCATCTTCATCAATCTCTCCGACGGCGAGTTCGCGCTGCTGCGCACCTTTGTCGAACACCCACAGCGCGTGCTCAGCCGCGACCAGCTGCTGGAGTGCGCCCGCGGCCGCGATACCGACGTCTACGACCGCGCCATCGACAGCCAGATCAGCCGCCTGCGCCGCAAGATCAATGAGCGCGTCCATACCGAATTGATTCGCACCGTACGCAACGAGGGCTACATGCTGCTGCCGAGCGTCTCGCGCCTGTGAGCAAACCGGCACGGCGCGGGCTGTCGATCTTTGCGCGGACCTTTGTGTTGTTGGCGGTAGCCCTGCTCACCGCCCAGGCGGTGGGCATCGCCCTGCTGGTGATGCACACCCCCGTGTATGAGCCGCCCGTGCATCCACCGGAAGTGGTGGCGCTGCTATCGACCCGCATGCCGGCCGGCACCCGGACCCTGAAAGTGCATGACTCGGCGCAGGCGCCCATGCCGCCGATAGGCCAGGTGCGCGACCCGTTCGCCGAAATGCTGCTTGCCCATTGGCTGGATGTGCCCGCAGCTCAGGTGCGGTTCTATCGCCACGCCAACGATCGCGAAGCGCCGCAGCCGGGCATGCTCCCGCCGCAGCGGTGGTCCACCCAGGAGCGCGCTGTCGATGCCGAGGGCGTGGCTGACGAACGTGCTGGTGCGCAAGGTCTGCCGCCCTTTCCGCACAACTGGCCGCGCGACGGCCAGCCCGGTGCGCTGTCCGGTACTGGGCCAGGTCCGGATGAAATGCCCGGCGCCTGGGAAAGCGAGCGGCTGACCCCCGGCGTCCCGTTACTGGATGGCTTCACCGCTGCCCTGCAACAACCCGACGGCCGCTGGCGCACCGTGGAATCGCCGCGTCGCCGCCTCTCTGGCGAGTTCAAGACCCATGTGGTACTGCTGTTCCTGGCCGGTCTGCTGGCCAACGTCCCGCTGGCCTGGTGGTTTTCGCGGGCGCTGTCGGCACCGATCAAGCGCTTTGCCGAAGCCGCCGACCGCCTGGGCCGCAACCCCGATGCCGCCGCGCTGCAACGCAGTGGCCCGCCGGAAATCGTACGCGCAGCCGATTCGTTCAATGCGATGCAGGCGCGCCTGAACCGCCTGATCAATGAACGCACGCACATGGTCGCGGCGATCGCGCACGACCTGCGCACGCCGCTGGCGCGGCTATCGTTCCGCCTGAATGGCCTGCAGCCACCGCTGCGCGACAAGGCACTGGCCGATATCGACGAAATGAAGGCGATGATTTCCGCAGCGCTGCATTTCATCCACAACGACAGCCACCGCACTCCCCGCTCTCCACTGGATTTCCGCCTCCTCGTGGAGAGTGTGGTGGACGATGCCAGGGACACCGGCGCCGACGTCAGCCTGCACGCCGGCCAGGCCATCACCCTCGACGGCGATCCGCTATCGCTGCGGCGCATGGTGATGAACCTGGTGGAGAACGCCTTGAAGTACGGCAAACGCGCGCGTCTGCACCTGCGGCGCGATGCCACCGAGTGCGTGCTGTGGATCGACGACGATGGCCCTGGCATCGATCCCAACCAGCAAGAAAAGCTGTTTCTGCCGTTCTTCCGCGGCGAAAATTCGCGCAACCGCGACACCGGCGGCATCGGCCTGGGCCTATCAGTGGCGCACAGCACGGTGCTCGCGCACGGCGGCGAGATCGAGCTGAACAACCGTCCCGAAAGCGGCCTGCGGGTGTGCGTGACACTGCCTTGCCAGGCCAGCACATGAATTTGCACGCAAGACACACGAGGCTGATCCGACTAGCGCCGTTGCCGACTGCCGTGTTCTGCCGCGCTTTCCCGCTGCAACGCCGCCTTCATCCTGGCCAGTCCATCGGAATTGGGCCAGCCCGCGAACGTCTCGAGGATGGTGCTGCCACGCACCAGATAGAACGTCGGCGTACCGGTGCTGTGCAGGAAAGCCCAGTCGCTGCGCTGATACATCAGGTGCATCGGCAGCATGGGCTGGCGGCGATTCCATTGCGCGATGCCGTCGATGGGCGGCCTGGCGCCCGGTGCGACCAGCAGCACGAGCCGCTCGCGCAGCCAGCGGTCGTCCTCGCTGCTCACGATCGCGTTGAGCCCGTTCGCCGAGAAATGGCAATCCGGATGGACCACCGCGAGTATGGCCAGACGGTCATCGTGTAGCGCGAACACACGCACCACAGCATGGGTCGGCGAGACGATATCTATCACGCGTCGCGACGATCCCAACGGTCGCTCGAATGCAAGCGTGGGCAGCGGTGCGAGAGGCCGCGTCGGCAACGCTGCCAGGATCCGGTTCGCCGCGTCGAACCGGCTGATCGAGGCCAACGCATCGGCATAGGAAATGATGTGCCAGCGGGTTACCCGCCCCTGTCGCTGCAGGCGCGCATAGAGACATCCCAGTTTGTGCACATACCGGGGGTCGAACGAATAGCCCTCGGCGAGCACCGTCGCCCGGAACAGATCGTCCTCGTCAAACGGCAACTTGGCGGCAGCGCAGGGATCGGCGGTGCCGACCATGCGTTCGTACAGAGAAACGACCGCCTCTGCGCGCTGGGCGCCAGACGAGACTTGAGCACTTTCGCTCAGGTCGGCCAGTGCATCGTAGAGCGAACCGTCGCGTGTTTGCGCGCAAACCATCGGCGCTGCCAAGGCGAGCAAGGCAGCGCCGATGAAACGAGCCACTGGGTGCAGCAATGGCATCAGCAGCCGCTCATGCAAATCTTACCTACGCTTTCCTCGCAAGTATGCCCGCCTATGCATGCGTAATCTTCATGATCTCCGTCTTGGCGCCTGTCAGGCGTGAAGGCTGACGCTGGATAGGCCCGACTCACAGCCCTGTCTTCTTCGGAATCGACGCGAATCTTGCGCATGCTGGAAACCTTGCTTTCCAACCCAAACAGCGACAGTAGCCGATACGCCTGACTAGCCGAAAGCTCTGCTTCTATATCGCTGTATCTAAACGATGTCACACCGGAGGCGTTGAAACGCAAGGATTCGACAAACCTTTTCCTTGCAGCGGGGGAAAGCAAATTAATCGGACTGGAGGCATCGGCTTTGACCAGGTACTGCGCGAGACCTTCGGCAGAATGAATCTGAGCCGTCCTCAACCGCAACGCTTTTTGTGCATCCTGATTGGTAGCCAACTCTGCAGCAACTTGCTCAGCGGCCGTGTTAATCGACACTTCTTCAGCTCGCCCGGATGCATTAACCGACAAACCGGACACCAGGCAGAAAACAGCAACGCAATGCGTCATTCCAAGCTTCATGATTGATCCTTTTCGTGAGAAGTGTTACTCCATGAAACAACAACAAAATACTTGCGTTATTACTGGAACTTTTTCGACGCAAGCCAAAGTGGAGGCTGCAGCAACGCTGTAATCAAAAAAATCTTGTTTACTGCCACACTCAGATCATCCTAGTCGATGGATGATCGCCACCTCCTCGCTCCTGCCTACCATTGCGTTTTTTTACATCGATACCGACTCAACGTCAACACATGCTCGGCGCGACGCAAAGCAGAAAAAAGAGAAGGGCAACACAGACTCAGAACTCCCCCATCGCTCCCCCTGTCGACCACCATCCATCACTGAGAATTGACATCCATCGTTGGCAATCTTACCGAATCCTCCCATCGCGGCGCTCGGAAAGAGCCTCCAAGGAGATCGCAATGAAACCGGAATCGAAAAGGCTGGCAGCATTGCTGGCAGCGGTGACCTGGGTGTCGGCAGGATTTCTTGATTGCGCGATGGCACGTCCGACCGACGCAGCACCAGCGGCAGCAGCAAAGCACGTCGATGCACAAGACGCTTCGCGGTTGCCAACGGCTCCCATTCGTTCCACCGAGCAACTTGATCGTTACCTGGCGAACGCGGATGCATCCAGCCCGCTTGCGTTGCTTTCGCCGGCTTCGCGGAAGCGCTTCATTCAATCGCTGCGTTTCAACGCAAACGGCGTGACGACGTTCACTTACAACGATATCGAAGCGGAACTTTCAGCCAGCCAGGCCTGCCGTCTGCTGACCCTGTTCGGCATCCAACACACTCTCGCCTCGATGCGCAAGATCCGCATCGAAACCCAGGAAGACGAAAAGGCGATGCAGTCCTGTGCGGCGACCCGCCTTCAACCGCCCACCGCCAACAGACCCCAGCACTGACATCCGGTGACGCTGGCACTCGCATCGCCCGCCACGGCATCTGGTTCGGCGAGGAGCACACCTCAGTACGCGAACTCGCCGAACACCCGGTCGATATCGCCCTGCCAGACGCCGTGATACAGCGCCAACTTGCGCTCGGCGGCGGTCTCGCCGCTATGCAGGATCTCTACCAACGGTTCGAGGAATCGCGATTCGTCCTGGACATCGCGATTCAGGCGCGCACGGCGACGCAAGCCGGCCAGGGCGATCTTCACCGCTTCGGTGGCGAGGTTCTGCACGCTGTCATTGCGGAACGGCAACTTCAGTGCATGGCGCGGCACCCCGTCGCGTAGCGCGTGGCGTTCGCTCCTGCTGAAATCTTTGACCAAATCCCAGGCCGCATCCAGCGCCGGGTCGTCGTACAGCAAACCGACCCAGAACGCGGACAGCGCGCACAGCCGCCCCCATGGCCTGGCGTCGGCGCCGCGCAGAAAATCGCGAAAGCTCTGCCCGCTGGCATCGATATAGGTGCCGTCGTGATAGGAAAAATACATCGGCACATCCAGCAGATAATCGAGATAGCGCTCGTAACCGAAGCCGTCCTCGAATACGAAATCGAGAATACCGGTGCGGTCGGCGTCGGTATCGATCCAGATGTGCGAGCGGTAGCTGAGGTAGCCGTTAGGCTTTCCCTCGGTGAATGGCGAATCGGCAAACAGTGCAGTGGCAATCGGCTGCAACGCGAGCGAGACACGAAATTTCTTGACCATGTCCGCTTCGCTGGCATAGTCCAGGTTGACCTGGACGGTGCAGGTGCGGGTCATCATGTCCAGGCCGAGCGCGCCGACCTTAGTTCTACTGTGTTACTAAATCCGAATCCGTTGGTACGGTGAGACCCCGCAACACGGGCAGTGTGGGAGGCTTCTGGC
>NZ_JBBYGR010000013.1:0-46943 GCF_038405005.1 Xanthomonas sp. JL1
GCACACAGTCGTGGCCTGCCGAAGGTGATCCGCACCGACAATGGTAAGGAGTTCTGTGGCAAGGCCATGGTCGCCTGGGCGCATGCCAATGGTGTGCAGCTACGCCAGATCCAGCCTGGCAAGCCGAACCAGAATGCCTACGTCGAATCCTTCAACGGCCGGCTACGCGACGAATGCCTCAACGAACACTGGTTCCCAACGCTGCTGCATGCGCGCACCGAGATCGAACGCTGGCGCCGCGAATACAACGAACACCGCCCCAAAAAACAATCGGCGGAATGACGCCGGCGGCCTATGCCCAGCAGTTGGCCAATAGCGAGATCATCAACCCCGGACTCTAAACCCGACTGCTACTCAGGATGGGGGGACGTCGCGCTTGCGGGCTTGCTCCAGAATCGGGCGAATTTGCTCGAACCGCTCACGGCTCACGTCACTTGGATCGTTCTTCTCGCGCATTCGTGGAGTTTGCACGGGTTGAATAAGATCGTGAACAGGTTCTCAGGGCCAGAACGCATCAACAGGCCGCCCGGCAACTCCAGCTTGTCTGCGTGCCCAGCCAGGAGGTTGGCCCAGGCGGCATCGATCGGGGAGCGCCCGTGTGTCATAGCGGCTCGGGCAGCACCGTGTCGGGCTTCAACTTGGGCATGTTCAGCAGCTTGGCCTGGTAGGTCACGAGGTCTTCGTCGGGGATGTCGAAGCGTCGCAGCCATTGCGCGGTGCCGACCACGCCCAGGAAGGGCTCCCCGCCCAGGGTGGCGCCGTGGAAGTCCTTGAGGGTGGTGCTGCGGAAGCGCTTGAGCAGGTGATTGACCAGCACGTAGGTGGCGGGCATGGGGTCGTCGTCGACGCTGGCGATCTGCGGCACGGGGCCGGCCTGGATGACGGTGCCGGCGCCATAGTCGTAGTAGGCGAACCAGTCGCCGGGCAGCTCGTTGCGCAGCGCGTCCAGGCCGGTACCGCCGTCGAGTTGCTGCAACATCGAATGATTGATGGCGGTGAGCCAAGAGACGGTTTTGATGCCGTCTAGGACTTTGCGCGCAATACTCGTCGGGTCGCCGACGTCTGCGCCGTGTAGTTTCTGCGACATGTACGCCTCGGTCGGCGCATCCGCGTCTCCCATAAGTGAGAGTACAAACCCGTAGCCGCCATGCCCATGCTCGGCCCTGAGGCGACGGGCAAAGTCGACGAAAAGATGTTGGAAAGTCGAAGGATGCTGCGCTATAAATTTCAGCGGCACTGAAAAACGCAGGGCATTGAGCCCCCAGCTGCGCTGTTCTTGCCACTGCCGTAAGTTTCCAGTGTAAAACTCGAATGCGCTCGCGTCCTCAGGCTTATTGCCGCCGGTATAGGCGAAGAGCGGTGAGTCGTCTGGGTCCAGTTTAAGCAACCAATCGCGCAAGGGCTTGGAGCGATTGAATTGCACCGGCTTTGTCTCATCCTTGATCAACCAGCGTAACTGGTCGCCAATGGTCGCCACATACTGATCGAAGCAGGCGCAGATCGCCTCACGCACCTGGGTGGTATAGCCGCCCTTGTAGTAAAGCGTGCCAGTGATCGCCAGCACCGTGCCCACGTAATCCCTTGGGCCAGAACGCATCAACAGGCCGCCCGGCAGCTCCAGCTTGCCTTCGTGCTCGGTGAGGAGGTTGGCCCAGGCGGCATCGATCAGGGAGCGCCCGTGCGTCATAGCCGCTCGGGCAGCACCGTGTCGGGCTTCAACTTGGGCATGTTCAGCAGCTTGGCCTGGTAGGTCATGAGCTCTTCGTCGGGGATGTCGAAGCGTCGCAGCCATTGCGCGGTGCCGACCACGCCCAGGAAGGGTTCCCCGCCCAGGGTGGCGCCGTGGAAGTCCTTGAGGGTGGTGCTGCGGAAGCGCTTGAGCAGGTGATTGACCAGCAAGTAGGTGGCGGGCATGGGGTCGTCGTCGACGCTGGCGATCTCCGGCACGGGGCCGGCCTGGATGACGGTGCCGGCGCCATAGTCGTAGTAGGCGAACCAGTTGCCGGGCAGTTCGTTGCGCAGCGCGTCCAGGCCGGTACCGCCGTCGAGTTGCTGCAACATGGCGTGGTTGATGGCGGTGAGCCAGGAGACGGTTTTGATGCCGTCTAGGATCTGTCGGGCAACGCCGCTGGGTCGGCCAACGTCGGCGCCACGTAACTTTTGGGACATATATGCTTCGGTAGGTGCATCCAAATGATTATTCAACAGTGAAAGCACGAAGCCATGTCCTCCGTGTCCGTGTTCGGCCTTTAGCCTGCCCGCGAAATCCACGAAGAGTCGCTGGAATGCAGACGGGTGATCTAGGGCAAATTTCAGCGGCACAGAGAAGCGTAAGGCGTTAAGTCCCCAGCTACGCATTTCCTGCCATTGACGAAGGTTGGCGTCGTAGAACTGGTACGCGCTTGCGTCCTCTGGCTTGTCGCCAGCGGTGTAGCCAAAGATCGCCGAGTCGTCCGGGTCGAGTTTCAGTAGCCAGTCGCGCAAGGGCTTTGCGCGCTTGAACTGCACCGGCTTGGTTTCGTCCTTGATCAGCCAGCGTAACTCGTCGCCGATGGTCGCCACGTACTGATCGAAGCAGGCGCAGATCGCCTCACGCACCGGGGTGGTATAGCCGCCCTTGTAGTAAAGCGTGCCAGTGATCGCCAGCACCGTGCCCACGTAATCCCTGGGGCCAGAACGCATCAACAGGCCGCCCGGCAGCGATAGTTTGCCTTCGTGTTCGGCTAGAAGTTTTGTCCATTCGTCATTGCTCATGAATTGCTTACCTTGCGGGGATTGGGCTGCGGCCGCCGGAAGCCAGGAAGGCTAGCCAGGCAGCTAGAGTTGCCACTGGCGCCAATTGCTCGATCTCTACCGGAGCAACGTGCTTTTGCGGCTGCTCTTGCTTGCTGCATTTGCACTCCGATGACTCAAGCAGTATCGGATCCTTACCCGCGATGCGCCTGTAGTCTTCTCGCTGAGCGTCACTCATCTCATCCCCCGGAAACTTTATCTCGATCACGTCCTCCAGATTGTCCTGGGTCGGTGGCCGGGTGGGGTCGACGACGGTCACCACGTCCGGGCGGCGGATCAGCCCGGCGCGCGGGCGGAACGGTGGACGGTCCTTGCCCGGCTCGTCCCAATACTTGTCGATCCAGCCCTTGAGCCAGTCGTGCGCCTTGGTGGCCAGGCCGCTGTCCATGATCGGCGCGGGCGGCTGCTGGGTCATGTCGTAGTTGACCTCGGGCTTGTAGCGGGACAGGTGGTTCCAGTCCAGGCTGCGCAGTTTGCTGGAGACGCACAGTTGATAGAGCTTCTGCCCGGCCACGCCGGTCAGCGGGTCGTGCAGGCAGCTGCAGATGATCGGGCACAGCACGGTCATGTCCTGCGGCTTGGCGCGGCCGACGCCGGCTTGGTTGGTGCGGCCATCGACGGCCAGGCTGCCCTGGTCCTGCGGTAGTGCGGGCTCGTTGCTCATGGCGCGATGTCCTCGTCGGCATCCAGCAACTGGAACATCAGTGGCTCGTCGATGTCGCTGGCCAGCCAGTCGGTCATGCCGTGTGCGTCGGTCACGCAGTCCAGCTGCTTGCCGCTGGGCGTGCTCAGGCGCACGCGCCGGCCGGCGACCGGTTGCCGGCTGGCTTGGTCCAGCAGTTCGAAGCGGCCGGAGAACGGCGGGGCGCTGTCATGGCGTTGCAGCGCGTTGGCGAGCAGGCCGGCGCCGATCGCGCTGCCGGCCTGCTGCAGGCCGGAGGCCGCCGCGGCCGCGCCTCCGGCGTGTGGTGCGGTGGGGGTGACATCGAAGCTGGCGCCCAGCGTGCTCAGGGCATGGCAGCCGCAGGCCAGCCGGTGCCCCTGCAGCACGATGCCCAGGTCGTTGAAGGTGCTGCTGTCGTCGGCTTCGACAAAGTGGTGTGCGCGCAACAGTAGCCCAGGGCGTCGCCCACCGACAACCGCGTGTCGCGCCGGCAGGCTCCCAGCGCTGCGAGCGATATGCCTGATCAGGCAGTGCTAACCGCTGGGCATTTCCCCCAGGTGCGCCGTCGTGTGCGCCAGCGACTGCATGCGGCGCCTGGCCTGCAGATGGTTTGCCGCGCAGGCCAACGCTGGCGGTGGTGGCGATGCGATCACGCCGCCTTTGGACGGACGCAGCCAGCGGGTGCGTCCAGCCTGACATCGCGCACCGTGCGGCACGAAAAACCCCAGCCGTCCCCGGCTGGGGTTTCTTTAGTTCTACTGCGTACGTCCGACGCTCAGGCTTCGGCATCTTCCTTATACGCATCCACCGGGATCTTATACGCATCCACCGGGATGCACGCGCACATCACGTTCTTGTCGCCATACACGTTGTCCACGCGCGCCACCGGCGGCCAGTACTTCTGCTGCTTGAGGCTGGGCAGCGGGAAGGCGGCCAGTTCGCGCGGGTAAGCGTGGGTCCACTCGCTGGCCGACACCTGCGTTGCGGTATGCGGTGCGTGCTTGAGCGGGTTGTCCTCGCGGTCCAGACGGCCGTCTTCGATGGCGCGGATCTCTTCGCGGATCTGGATCATCGCGTCGATGAAGCGGTCCAGTTCGTGCTGCGATTCGCTTTCGGTCGGTTCCACCATCAGCGTGCCGGCGACCGGGAAGCTCAACGTCGGTGCGTGGAAGCCGAAGTCGATGAGCCGCTTGGCGATGTCTTCGGCGCCGATGCCGCTGGTCTTTTCCAGAGGGCGCACATCGAGAATGCACTCATGCGCCACCAGCCCGTTGCGGCCGGTGTAGAGCGTCTTGTAATGCGGTGCCAGACGCTTGGCGATGTAGTTGGCGTTGAGCAGTGCCACCTGCGTGGCCTTGCGCAGACCGGCGCTGCCCATCATGGTCACGTACATCCAGCTGATCGGCAGGATCGAGGCGGAGCCGTAGGCGGCCGCGCTGACCATGCCGCCGATGCGCGAGGAGTGTCCACTCCCGCTTCCGGAGTTGAATCCGCCGCCATGGATGGCGGCAGTTTGACCTTCGCCGGCATGGAGGCCGGCACGCGGCAGGAACGGCGCCAAATGCGACTTCACCGCACACGGGCCTACGCCCGGGCCGCCGCCGCCGTGCGGGATGCAGAAGGTCTTGTGCAGATTGAGGTGCGATACGTCCGAGCCCCACTTGCCGGGCTTGGCCACGCCAACCAGCGCGTTCATGTTGGCGCCGTCGGTGTAGACCTGGCCGCCATGGGCATGCACCGCTTCGCAGATGGCCACCACGTCTTCTTCGAACACGCCGTGCGTGGAGGGGTAGGTGATCATCAACGCCGCGAGACGGTCGGAATATTTCTCCGCCTTGGCGCGGATGTCATCCACGTCCACGTTGCCGTTGGCGTCGCACTTGGTCACCACCACGGTCATGCCGCACATCTGCGCCGAGGCCGGGTTGGTGCCGTGCGCGGATTCGGGAATCAGGCAGATATCGCGATGCGCTTCACCGCGCGAACGGTGATACGCGCGGATCGCCAGCAGGCCGGCATATTCGCCCTGCGCACCGGAATTGGGTTGCAGGCTCACCGCGTCGTAGCCGGTGCACTCGACCAGCATCGCTTCCAGTTCGTCGATCAGCTGCGCGTAGCCGGCCGATTGTTCTGCCGGTGCGAGCGGATGGATGGCGCCGAACTCGGGCCAGGTCACCGGAATCATTTCAGCGGTGGCATTGAGCTTCATGGTGCAGCTGCCCAGCGGGATCATGGTGCGATCCATCGCCAGATCCTTGTCGGCCAGCGAGCGCATGTAACGCAGCAGTTCGTGTTCGCTGTGGTGGGTGTTGAACACCGGGTGCGTCAGGAAGGCACTGCTGCGCAGCAGGCCTTGGGGCAGGGCATCGGCGGTGGCCGCATCGAGTGCGTCCACATCGGCCATGGCACCGAACAGCTGGGCCAGCGCAACCACGTCGGCGCGCGTAGTGGTTTCATCCAGGCTGATGCCGACCGCTTCGCTGTCGATGGCGCGTAGATTGATACCGGCCGCACGCGCACGGGCGTGGATGGCATCGGCATCGATCGCCTTGACGTGCAGCGTATCGAAGAAATGCTCGCCCACGGTAACGCCAGCGCCACGCAATGCGGCAGCCAGAATGGCGGCCAGGCGATGGGTGCGACGCGCGATGCGGGTCAGCCCATCGGGGCCGTGATACACCGCATACATCGACGCCATCACCGCCAGCAGCACCTGCGCAGTGCAGATGTTGGACGTGGCCTTTTCGCGGCGGATATGTTGCTCGCGGGTCTGCAGGGTCAAGCGATACGCCGGGTTGCCGGCGGCATCGATCGACACGCCGATCAAACGGCCGGGCATCGAGCGCTTGTAGGCGTCGCGGCAGGCCATGAAGGCGGCATGCGGGCCACCGAAACCGAACGGCACGCCGAAGCGCTGCGAGTTGCCGACCACGATGTCCGCACCCCATTGGCCCGGGGCGGCGATCAAGGTCAGCGCCAGCAGATCGGTGGCCACTGCGACCAGTCCGCCTTGTGCGTGCACGGCTTCTGCCAGTGCAGCGTGATCGCCGATGTGACCGAAGCTGTCTGGGTACTGCAGCAACACGCCGAAGCACTCGGCCTGCAGCGCTTCTTCCGGGGTGCCGACGCGCAGCATGATGTCCAGCGGCTCGGCGCGCGTGCGCAGCAGTTCCAGCGTCTGCGGATGCACCGCGTCGTGCACGAAGAAGATGTCGGACCTGGACTTGGCCGAACGCTTGGCCAGCGTCATCGCTTCGGCCGCGGCGGTGGCTTCGTCCAGCAGCGAGGCGTTGGCGATCTGCATGCCGGTGAGGTCGGCGCACAGGGTCTGGAAGTTGATCAGCGCCTCCATGCGGCCTTGCGAGATTTCCGCCTGGTACGGCGTGTAGGCGGTGTACCAGGCGGGGTTTTCCAGGATGTTGCGCAGGATGACCTTCGGCGTGTGGGTGCCGTAGTAGCCCTGGCCGATGAAGTTGCGGTACACGGTGTTCTTGTCGGCGATGGCGCGGATCTTGACCAGTGCTTCTTCTTCGGTGAGCGCCTCGGGCAGCGCCAGTGGTGCGGGCGACTTGATGTTGCCCGGCACGATGGCATCGGTCAGCGCATCCAGCGAGGCGTGGCCGACCACCTCCAGCATCTGCGCGATTTCCGCGTCGTTGGGGCCGATATGGCGTTCGACGAACGCGCTGTGGTGTTCGAGGTCGCGCAGGGAAGAGGGGGTCTGGGACATGGCGGGCATCCGGGGCAGGGGCAGACGAATGGTCGACCCGCACCGCAACTGGCATGACGCGCGCGTGCGCCCCACGACCTGCCGCAGCGACGGTCTTCCTCGCGCCCCTCTGTCCTTTTGCCTGAGAGTTTAAAAACGCGTCAAGGCGCGTGGCCCGCCTGCGTTTCGTGCCCCTTCGGCGCCGGCATCGGCCGGTCTCTCCAGAGTTGTCCTGCGGATGGTATCGGGCCTGAGCGATTACGGGCTGTTGCGCCTTCGGCAGCGGCAATGCCGCTTCTCCCACCGTGTTGCCCGGCTAGTATAGCCAGCGCCCGGCCGCTTGGCGAAACGCGTCGCGGGGTCATGAGCCGCTGGAGGCCGAACCAGTCGCCTGGTCCGGCCTCCAGGGTTTCAGCGCTCGCTGTTCTCCCCGTTACCGGGTGGTCCGGCAACGGCAACGCCCGCTCGCTCGCTCCTGCTAGCGCAGGCGGATCAATGGTGCCCGGGGTTGCGCGGCGGCGGATCGTGCTTGGGATTCGCGCCCGGCGGGGGATAGTCCCCACCGCCGACATGCTTCCACAGACGCTGGTCGAGCGGCTCCGGTCGGCCCTTGGCCCCGGCGGGCCGCTGCAGCGATGCCGCACCCTTGGTGGGCGATTTTTTCGAGTGGTTCATTCTGACGTCCTCGCAGGTTGTGCCCTTCTTACGCACCGTCACAGCGCCTGAAGGGACGGCGGCGTGATCGTCTGGTCCATCTGCCCGGTGGCGGGTGGCCGATGAGACGACAGTGGCCGCTGGAGCGCAGAGCCGGTGGCAGGACCATGGGCTCCAGCCTGCGCGGCTGCCTTTGCGACCCCAGGCCGGCGCACGACGGTGTGTGCGCGGGAACGAACGTCGCATCCGCCAGGTCCGTGCCGGTGCACGGCGATGTGATGCCGGTCACTGCAAGCGCTGCCGACCGCTCAGCCGGATCGCCGGCATTCGCAAAGCGCAGCGCTTTTGCGCAGTGTGTCCGCGTGTGCTGTGGCGCACGATGCACGCTTGGCTGGCGATGCGTCCCGCCGGCATGCCGCCGCCGACCAGCATCGGACAGGGGAGGCGCGACGTGGACTACCATTTCATTTCCGGGCTGCCGCGTGCGGGCTCGTCCCTGCTGGCCGCGTTGCTGCGGCAGAATCCGCAGCTGCACGCCGATGTCACCTCGCCGGTTGCGCGACTCTACGCGGCGATGCTGATGGGCATGAGCGAGGAACATCCCTCCAACGTGCAGATCGACGACGCACAGCGCGTGCGGCTGCTGCGTGCGGTATTCGACGCCTACTACCAGAATCGCCAGGAGCTGGGCACGGTGTTCGACACCAACCGTGCCTGGTGCAGTCGCCTGACGGGACTGGCGAGGCTGTTTCCGCGCAGCCGCATGATTTGTTGCGTACGCGATGTTGGTTGGATCGTCGATAGCTTCGAGCGCCTGGCGCAGAGCCAGCCGTTCCGTTTGTCGGCGCTGTTCGGCTACGACCCGGAGGATTCAGTGTCGATGCACGCGGATCTGCTGACCGCGCCGCGGGGCGTGGTGGGCTATGCGCTGGACGGGCTGCGCCAGGCGTTCTACGGCGACCATGCTGATCGCCTGTTGCTGCTGCGCTACGACACCTTGGCGCAGCGGCCGGCGCAGGCGATGGAGCAGGTCTACGCCTTCCTGCAATTGCCGGCGTTCGCGCACGACTATGCCGGTGTCCAGGCCGAGGCAGAACGTTTCGATGCCGCGCTGCAGATGCCAGGCCTGCATCGCGTGCGTCGCGGGGTGCATTACGTACCACGTCGCAGCGTGTTGCCGCCGGCGCTGTTCGATCAGCTGCAGGAGCTGGCCTTCTGGGAAAGCGCGCCTTCGCATGGAGCGCTGCTGGTATGAGCAGGCGCGCGCAGTACAGCACCGGTGGACAGCACGCCGGGGCGTCGGCGGCCGCCGGCCGATGACGCGCTTGTTTCGGCGCGAGGTGATGGATGCGCAGCAGCGCAGTCGGCTGGGGCCAGTGGTGCTTCGCCAGCGTGGCGCGCTGGGTTGGTGCGTGGGCGTGCTGATGGCAACGGTGATCCTGCTGCTGGTGGGATTTTTCTGCCTGGGGTTCGCGCGTCGCCAGACCTTGTATGGCGCTGTCGTCCCGGCTGACGGAATGATCGCCATCACCACCCCGCAATCGGGCGTGGTGGCAAACGTCGGCGTCGTGCAGGGCCAGAGGGTTGCCGCTGGTCAGGTGCTGTTCGTGTTGGCGGCCGAGCATCGGGATGATCGCGGGCGGCCAAGCCAGCAGGCCGCTGCCGTGCTCGCCGAGCAGCAGCGCCTGACTGCCGAAGCGATGGTCCAACTGCGCGCCCAGGGCCGCTTGCAGCAGCAAGCGGCCGCGCGGGCGCTGGCCGGCCTGCGCAACCGCCTGGAGCAGGTCGACGCCGAGCTTGGCGTGCTGCGCCATCGGCAGCAGCTGACCCAATCCATCGAGCAGCGTTACCGCACCGCCTTGACGCGTGGCCTGGTCAGTCAGCAATTCGTCGATGAGAAGCAGGCCGACGTGCTCGACCAACGCGCGCATGCATTGGAACTGCAGCGCGAGCGCTTGACCTTGGCCGATGCCCTGGCGCAGGCCCAGGCCGAGTTGCAGCAACTGCCGGTGAGCTTGCGCCAACAATTGGCGCTGGCCGGTGCCAGCCTGCAGGCGGACCGGCGTACGGCGATCGAGCAGGCAGCCGCCTCGCGTTGGGAAGTGCGCGCTCCGCGTGCAGGGCGTGTGGCGTTGCGACCGCTGCAGCGTGGGCAGGCGGTCGGGCAGGGGCAGCGGCTGGCCGATCTGCTGCCGACCTCGACGGCGACCGAAGTGGTGTTGTACGCACCCTCCCGGGCGGCAGGGCTGATCGGCCCCGGCATCCCGGTGCAACTGCGCTTCGATGCCTTGCCCTACCAGCACTATGGCCAATTTGCCGGGCGTGTGGTCGAGATCGCCGCCGTGCCCGAACCGCCGCGTGCCGACGCGCCGTTGGCGAGCGAACCGTTGTACCGCATGCGGGTGCGCCTGGCCGGGGATGCCGCCCTGCGTGCAGGACATGCTGCGGTGCTGCGACCGGGCATGCGCGTGCAGGGCACGCTGGCATTGGAATGGCGGCGCTTCTCGCAGTGGGCCTTCGAGCCGCTGTCCAGCCTGCACGGCACGCTGCGATGAGCCGCTGGTTGGCGCAGCTGCGCAGAGCGTCCGGCGAACGCGCGCTGCCGATGATCTTGCAGGGGCAGGTCGGCGAATGCGGATTGGCGGCCATGGCCATGATCGCCCACTACCACGGTTGCCAGATTGGTCTGGCCGAACTGCGTCGTCGTTTCCTGCTGTCGCGCCAGGGAACCAACCTGGCCAATCTGGTCGCGATCGCGCAGGCGCTCGGTTTGCAGGCGCGCGCGCTAAGGCTGGAGATGGACGGGGTGCCGGATCTGCAACTGCCCTGCATCGTGCATTGGGATCTGAATCATTTCGTGGTGCTCAAGCGGGCGGGTGCCCGCCGTCTGCAGATCCACGATCCGGCCAGCGGGCCACGTGTGCTCACGCCGGGTGAATTCGCTCGGCATTTTTCCGGGATCGCGCTGGAACTCAGCCCGACCGCCGATTTCCGTGCGCAAGCTGCGGCACCGCCAGTGGCATTGTCCTCGTTGATCGGTCGCGTCCACGGGCTTGGACGGGCGGTCTGGCAGGTGCTGGCGTTGGCATTCGCGCTGGAGGTGCTCAGCCTGGGCATGCCGTTCCAACTGCAGTGGATCGTCGATCAGGCGGTGCCGTCGGCCGACATCGGGCTGATCCATGTCCTCGGTGCCTGGTTCCTGCTGGTGGTGGTGCTGCAGTCCTGCATCGGTCTGCTGCGTGGATGGTTGATCGCCAGCGTTTCGGCGCAGTTGGGCTTTCAATGGATGGGGCAGGTCTTCGCGCACCTGCTCGCGCTGCCGTTGGCGTATTTCGAGAAGCGTCACCTCGGCGGCATCCAGTCGCGTTTCGCCTCGATCACGCAGGTACAGCGCACCTTGACGACCGGATTCACCCAGACGTTGGTCGATGGTGTGCTGGTGGTCGGCACCCTGGGCCTGATGCTGGTGTACAGCGCTGGCCTCAGCGCGATCACGCTGGTGGCGGTGGCGCTGTATGCGGCGACGCGTCTGCTGTGGCTGAGCCGGATGCGCGAGGCGACAGCCGAGCAGCTGCTGTGGGACGCGCGCCAGCACACCCACTTGCTGGAAAGCGTGCGCTGCATCCAGGGCGTGCGGCTGTTCGGTCGCCAGCAGGTGCGGCGCATGGATTGGACCCATCTGCTGGCCGAACAGACCAATGCGCAACTGCGCCTGGCGCAGGGTGAGGTCTGGCAGTCGGCGATCAAGCTCTTGCTGTTTGGGGGCGAGCGCGTGCTGGTGATCTGGCTTGCCGCGTTCGCGATCCTGCGCGCGGAGCTATCGCTGGGCATGCTGCTGGCGTTCATGGCCTATCGCGAGCAATTCGCCATGCGCTTGTCCGCGCTGATTGACCGGCTGGTGGAGTTCCGCCTGCTGCGCGTCCATCTGGAGCGGGTGGCCGACATCGTCCATCAGCCGCGCGAAGATGCCGATCAGCGGGTTGATGCGCCAGACTGGAGCGACACCACCATCGAAGTGTGTGGCATCGGTTTTCGCTACGCTGACGATGCCCCTGCGGTGCTCGAAGAGGTCAACATACGGATTGGCAGCGGCGAATGCGTGGCTATTACCGGCCCGTCAGGATGCGGCAAGACCACCCTGGTGAAAGTGATCCTCGGGCTGCTGCAACCCAGTACCGGGCAAGTGAAGATCGGCGGGCGTCCGCTGACCCGCGCAGCGCTGGCGCACTATCGGGGCATCGTCGGCACGGTGATGCAGGACGATCTGCTGTTCACCGGTTCTGTGAGCGAGAACATCAGTTTTTTCGACCCGGAGCCGGACCAGGGGCAGATCGAACGCTGCGCGCGCATCGCTGGCGTACACCAGGAGGTGGAGCAGATGCCGCTTGGCTACGCGTCGTTGTTGAGCGAGGCCGGCACCGGCTTGTCTGGCGGGCAGCGGCAACGCGTCTTGCTGGCGCGCGCCCTGTACAGGGCGCCGCGCATCCTGGTGCTGGACGAGGCGACCAGCCATCTGGACGTCATCAATGAGCACCGCGTCAATCACGCCATCCAGGCGATGCAGGTGACCCGGATCATCGTGGCGCATCGGCGCGAAACGGTCAGCATGGCCGCGCGGGTCATCACCCTGGAACGGGGACGGGTGACGAGCGATCAGCCCATCGCCGCATGGCAGCGCCTGCAGGAGCACTCCGCCGCCGCTGCCGACTGATCGGTGTGGCGCTTGGCACTGCGGGCCTCGTCGCTGCCTGCACGCGCGCGGGCTCGGCTGGTCGGGACGATGATGCACTGAAACGCAGCGGGCGCGACAGCGGCTGGCGTTCTGCATGCCGCGCACCCGATCCACATCGCGGGCGCACCCGGTGGCCATTGGCGTGAAGTGTCCACCTCCGCTGCCCGCGCGCGCCGCAGCGGTCGTTGGCCTGCGCCGCTGTCGGTGCCTGCGCGTTGGCAGCCCTCCGGGTGCCGTTGCGCATGACGTCTGCTGCTTCCCTCCACCCATCGCATGGCGCTGCTGTTTGCCTGGCTGGCGATGTTCGGCCCGTTTTCGATCGACCCCATCTTCCCGGCGTTCTCGCAGCTCAGCCGCAGCCCGGCGGTGGACCAGGTGGCGATCCAGCAGACAATCAGCGTCTATCTGCTGGCCTACGGCCTGATGAGCATCGCGCATGGGCCGCTCTCCGATGTGTGGGGCCGAGCGGATGATCCTGGGCGGGCTGGCGTTGTTCATCGCTGGCTCGATCGGGTGTGCGCTGTCGCAAGACTTGCCCAGGTTGCTGGCGTTCCGCGCGCTGCAGGGCCTGTCGGCTGGCGTGGGTATGATCGTCGGGCGGGCGATGATCCGCGACCTGTTCAATGGACCGGATGCGCAGCGGCTGATGCGCCATGTGTCGATGATTTTCGGCATTGCACCAGCCATCGCGCCGATCATCGGCGGCTGGATCCTGCTCAGTGGCGCCGGCTGGCCGTTGATCTTCCGTTTTCTGGTGGTGTTCGGCCTGGTGCTGCTGGTCGCAACCATTCATGCAGCATCTGAAGCTGGGCGAAGGCGACTTCGCCTGGCGATGCATTCCTGCCATCGGCGGCATGACCCTGGGTGCGTTCTTGTCCGGGTGCATGGAGCCGATGCGGCAGATCCGCATCGGCTCCATCTGCTGCGGGGTGGCGGCGCTGGTCGATCTGGCCTACACCTTTGCTGTAGCGCAGATCGCCTTGCCGTGGGCAGTGCTGGCGATCTTCCTGACGGGCCTCGGCATGGCGCTGATCTTCCCGATCCTGGCGCTGGCGGACATGTACCCGCAGCAGCGCGGCCTGGCCTCCTTGCTGCAGGCCTTCACCCAGTTGATGACCAATACGGTGGTGGCCGGGGTGCTGTCGCCGCTGCTGAGTGAACACCCACGGGACCTGGCGATCGGCATGACCGGTTTTTTCTTGCTTGGCTGGCTATTCTTGCGTTGGGAACGCCGCAGCGGCCGCCGGTTACGGCACCGCCAGGCCACCAAGGCAGTGCCTTTGGAGCCGGCCGACCACCTCTGACCTCACAGGAGCCTGCATGTCCACCGATTCCAAGTTGCGCCGTGATGCCCGCAAGCGCGCCGCCGAGCGCCAGCGCAACCAAGCCGCTGCCAATCCCGCGCCGGTCTCTCCGATCGAACCGCATGCCGAACTCCGCGACCAGCAACGTACGCTATTGGCTGGCATCGTCCGCCGCGACGGCGAATGGGTGCTGGGCATGGATGGCCGCATTGCCGGCGAAAGCACCAGCGCCGCCCAGGTGCTTGCGCTGATCATGCGCGCCGCCGAGTTGCACGAGCGCCAGGGCACGCCGGTGCGGCTGACTTACTCGGACGCCCTCAAGGACGCCGCCCACGCCGAAGCCCGTGCCGACGGCATGGAGTTCGAGCAATTCAAGACCAAATTGAGCGAACGGTTGCAGGGGGGCGCCAAGCTCAATTGAGCTTGTTGCAGAAGTGCGTTGAGCGACAACAGGTTATGTTGTTGCGCGAGCCGGCAGTGACATAACGGTGAGCACCGTGTGTCAGCGCGGCGCAGCAGGCGCAGTTGTCGTGCTAGCTGGAGCGGCAGCCGCTGCCTGCCACCCACACATCTGCCCCTGATTCTGCTGCTTCAGCCATTCGCTCATTGGCGCGAAATATTCCAGCATCGGGCCGGCATCGAGTTTGTCGTTGCCGGTGAGTTCCTTCAGTGTGGTTTGCCAGGGTTGGCTGGAACCACGTTGCAGCATCGACCAGAACTTCTGCCCGGCATCCTTGTTGCCGTAGAAGCTGCATTCGTAAAGCGGGCCCTGATGGCCAGCGGCCTGGCACAGGCTTTTGTAGAACTGGAATTGCAGGATATGCGCCAGAAAATAGCGCGTGTACGGCGTGTTGCCCGGCACGTGGTACTTGGCGCCAGGGTCGAAGAAGTCTTCGCCGCGCGCGCTCACCGGCGCCACGCCCTGGTACTTTGCTTTCAGTTCCCACCAGGCCTGGTTGTAATGCTCGGGCGTGATGGAGCCATCGAACACGCCCCAGCGCCAGCGGTCGATCATCAAACCGAACGGCAGGAACGCCACCTTGCTCAGCGCCATGCGCATCTGCCAATTGATCAACGCCTCGCGGCCGGTCCGTTGCTCGCCCACCATGCCGATCGACTGCAGGTACTTGGGCGTCATCGCCAGCACGATGGTGTCGCCGATCGCCTCGTGAAACCCATCGTTGGCGCCGTTCTGAAACAGCGGCGGCAAGGGCTTGTAGGCCAGGTCGTAATAGAGGTGGCCGAGCTCGTGGTAGATGGTGGTGAAGTCTTCTTCGGTCGGTTGGATGCACATCTTGGTGCGCACGTCCGCGCCGATGTTCTGGTTCGCCTCGCCACCCATGTTCATATCCCAGGCGCTGGCGTGGCACACCACATCGCGGTCCAGCGGCTTGATGAACTGCGAGCGCTGCCAATAGGTGTCCGGCAGCTTGGGCATGCCCAGCGATGTGTAGAACTCCTGCGCGCGCTCGGTCATCTGCTTGGCGGTGCGCAGCTGCGCTTCGTGCTCGGCGTTGAAGCGTGCGGTCGCGCCACCAACGCCACCGGTGTTGCGTGCCAGCACTGCGGTGAGGTTGCCCTGGTACTGTTTTTCCAGCGCGGAGGTAATGTCCAGATCGCCGGCCCCGGGGTAGGGCTGCAGCAGATCCCACAGATTGCTCCAGTCCTGCTGCCACATATTGCCCATCAGATGTGCAGGCAGCAGACCGCCAGGCACCTCGCCCTTGTCCTTGCCGTATTGCGTATCGAGTTTGCCGCGCGCATAGCACTGCAACTGCACGTACAGCGTTTTGACCTGTTCCCACAGGCGGTCGGTTTCGCTGGCCAGTTGCGCCGGCGGCATGTCGTAGCCACTGCGCCACAACACCCCGACGTCGGCGAAGCCGAATCCGCGCGCGCCTTCGTTGGCGAGCTCGACGAAGCGTTGGTAATCCTTGCGCATCGGCCGTGCGGTGCTGTGCCAGCCCTGCCAGGCGTCGAGTTGTTCGTTGTAGTCGCGGCTGCTGGCCAATACTTGTTCCAGTTCGCCGAGCTGGCGGCAGCGGCGCTGTTCGCCTTCGCCCACGCAGTAACTGCCGGCGCCGTAGTCGCCTTCCATCTTGGCGGCGATGCGGGTGAGTTCGGCGAGTTTGGCCGCATCGCGCGGTGCGGGCAGGGCGCTCATCAATTTCAGCAACTGCAGCGCGCGCGCGCTGTCGGCTGACATCGGTGTGCCGGCGTACTGCTTGGATTGTTCGATCCAGCGATCCAGCTGCGCCAGCGAGCGCTCGTTGGCCTTGGCCGCGAGCAATTGCGAATCGCCGTTGATATAGGTCGACGACAGCCACTGCGCGGCGGTGGTTTCCGGATAGGCCGCCTTGTATTGGGCGCTGATGCGCGCAACGAACTGGTCGGCGCTCTCCGCCGGCGCGGTCTTGGTCGCGACGGGTTTGGCCGGCGGTGCCGCATCCCGGCGGCAGGCCGACAAGCTCAGGGTGCCGACAGCCACAGCCAACGCCAGCAACAGCAAACGAGGATTCACGGGTGGTCCTTGCAGTGAAGTCCGGCGAAGGCTAGAGCGCACCGGGTTTCAGGGCAAGGGGCAGCACCCGCCACGCATCCACTGTGGCGGTCTAGCTGCAGGCGCTGCCGATCAGCGCAGCGTCGTCGTGCCTGTGCACTTGGCGAACAGATCGCGCTCGGACGCGTAGACGCTGGTCTTGACCTGCATCAACCCCAGTACCGACGAGAACAGCGCGTCCTGATCGGTGTATTGCCCTGCACGATGGCGCAGGCAGGCTTCATCCAGGCCGCGATCGCGCGCGAACTCCGGCGAGAACCACATCACCATCGGCACATGGGTCTGCTCCTTGGGCGCAATGGCATACGGCACGCCATGCAGATACAGGCCTTTTTCGCCGAGCGATTCGCCGTGATCGGAGAGATAGATCATCGCTGTGTCGTAGTCCTGCAGACCGCGCAGGGTGTAGATGGCCTGATTGAGGAAATGGTCGGTGTACAGGAGCGAATTGTCGTAGGCGTTGACGATGTCCTGGCGGCTGCAGCTGCCCAGATCTGCGGTCTTGCAGACGGGCTTGAAGCGTTCGAACTGCGCCGGGTAACGTTCGAAGTAACTCGGCCCGTGGCTACCCAGTTGATGCAGCACCACCACGCGGTCGCCAGGCTTGGCGCGCACCTGCGCGGCCAGGTCGCTCAGCAAAATCTCGTCCATGCAGCGGCCATCGGCGCACAGACCCGGTGTGGTCGCATCGTCCAGCGTCTGGAGCTCCAACCCGTCGCACACGCCCTTGCAGCCGGACTGGTTGTCGCGCCATAGCGTCGAAATACCGGCGTGTTCCAGCACGTGCAGGAACGACTGATGGCCGCGAATCATGTCCTCGTTGTAATCGCGACGCCCGTACGGCGAGAACATGCAGGGCACCGAGACCTCGGTGCTGGTGCCGCACGAATGCATGTCCGGGAAGTTGATCACCCCGGTCTGCGCCAGCTCCGGCGTGGTCTGGCGGGCATAGCCGTTGAGGCCCCAGTTCTGCGCGCGTGCGGTTTCACCCAGCACCACCAGCAACAGACGCGGGCGGCTGCCCGGCGCACGCGGAGTGGCCGTGGCGTCGTGTTCGATCGGCTGCTTGGGCGCGCGCTTCATCGGCGAATCGGATTTGAGATTCTGCCGCAGTGCCACGATGTAATTGATCGGCGTGGCCAGGTAGCGCACTTCGCGATGGTTGCGCATCAATGCGGAAATATCCTGCGATGACAGCATGGTGCCCGCAGCACCTACCAGCGCCACGACCAGCAGAAAACCTGCCCGCACTAGGAACGCCTTGCCCACGCTGCGCGCGCGCAGACGCGTGCGCCATAGCAGCGCGCTCGGGATCAGGAAGTAGCACAGCAGCGGCAGGATCAGGCCCGGCGTGAGCAGCTCACGCGATTCCTTGTGATCGGTATGCAGCACGTTGCGCAGCATGTCCGCATCCAGATAGACGTTGTAGCTGTCCATGTAGTGCGCGGCCAGGGCGGTGGTAAACAGCAACAGCGTCAGCAGCGGCTTTGCATTCCAGCGCCACACCACGATGCCCAACAGCAGCGCATGCACGGCCACCAGCAACGCCATCAACGAGATGCCAAATCCAATGCTGCCCGGATGCGTGGCCATGGCCGTGCGCCAGAAGAGCTGATTGCAGACGAATGCAAAAAATAAACTCGACAGCAGTACCAGCGCTTCGGTCGACACTGTCGGCCGCGTACTCCACGTCAGCGCCCGCAGGCCACTGCGCCTGCGCGGTTCCGGTAACCAGGTACTCATGCTGCGTTCCCCGTTAGCAACATCAAGCCAAGTACGCGACGCGGCCGTTGCAGCATCACGCAGTACAGTGCAAGTGCGCTCACCCAACACACTGCCAACGACCACAGGTCGTGCGAGAGAAAATGCGCGCCGCGCAGTTGTTGTGCAACACCGAAAATGAGACCTGCGGCCAACCCTATGAACAAACCTGCAAACCGCCATGCAGGACGGAGCGCGAGCGCGCAAAAATACAGCGCCACCCACGCATAGCCGGCACTGGCATGACCGGCGGGAAAGCAACCGGAGGCGGCAATACCGTGACGCGATTCAAACAGACCGATCATCGCTTGCGTACCGCCGTAGCGGCTCAGGTCCCACGGGCAATCCATCGCCGTCCACGACTTGAGCATCGACACCAGCGAGGTCGACAGTGCGACCGATGCGGCCAGGTAGGTCAGCGGCCAGCGCAGCACCTTCAGGCGTGGCCTGCACCAGGCGACAATGGCCAGGACCAGCACGCCGACGCCGGCAGCCGTGCTCAACCATTTACCAACGCGGTGGATCACGCCACTGGTGAACCAATGGTCCTTGAGCAGCCAGTGGCCGCCTTCCACCCGATACAGCACATCGGCAATCCATTGGTCGCCACCGGCGCCCATCAACAGTGCACTCGCCAGCAGCACGCAGGCCAGCGGCAGCCACAGATGGCGCACAAAGAAGTGCGCCTCCAGACCGCTGGCGGTATGCGCCACGGTTGGCACGTGGCTGGGAAGCGTTGTCATCGAGATGTCGGCCTGTGTCAATGTACGACATCTTCGAAACCCGGATGTCGGAAAGCGGTCGGACCGGAGTTGCTCGGCCGTTAATCTTACAACAAGCGTTCAGTCAGCATCGCCTTCGCTACCGGTTGGTTCGGCGTCGGACGCAGTGGAGATGCAACCGGCATGCCATGCCGTGCCCGGCAGCAATTCCCATTGATTGCGATTGGACTCGCCGATCGCGATGCGTTGCGCCGGATCGATGCATGCCGGTACCGCCTGCTTGAGCACGAACAGCCAGCGGGTGTGCGGCGATTGCGCGAGCCATGGGCCGGCCTTGGTCCATTGCTCCTCCCAGCTCGCCTTAAAGCCGAAGTCGGTCACCGGGCGATCGGCCTGCAGCAGGTTCTGTTCGCGCCAGGCCAGCATGCCCAGCTCTGCGTCCGGGCCGATGCGCTGGCCCACGCGCTGCATCAACCGTGCGGACGAGCTATACGGATCCAGCGCCGGCATTAGACCCAGGCCGTACACCGTCCACAGCGCGGTGGTCATCACCACCAACGCGATCCCCGCGCGTCTGCCACGCGACCATGTCGTCGCGGCCACGCCGACCACGCCCAGGCCGATCAACCAGAAGCCAACCCACTGCAGCGAGGCGAGCTCCATGCCGCGCTTGACTGCGGTGTTTTCGGCCCAGTGCAGATGCAGCGCAATGCCGCCGCCCAGCACCAGGCCAGCGACGGCAAGCAGCAGCACATACCCGGTCAGCAGCATCCGCACGCCGCGCTGGCGCAACAGCCCGGCCAGCAAGGGCGCCGCGGCAATGCACAGCGCCGGCAGCATCGGGAAGATGTAAACCTCGCGCTTGCCCGGGCTGGCGCTGAAGAACAGCAGCACCAACACGCTCCAGGCCAGCAGCAGCACATAGCGTGGGTCGCCGCGCCGTAGTCGCCGCCACCAGGCTGGCAGCAACCACGGCAACAACAGGCAGCCTGGCAGCCACAACGTGGCGATCACCTGCAGGTAGTACCAGAACGGTTTGACGTGATGCCAGGCATGCGCGTAGCGCGTACCGGTCTGCTTGAACAACAGTTCGTGTGCATAGGCGTGCAACTGCGGGTCGTCGCTGTGCAGCAGCGCAATGCACAGCGGACCCAACCACACTGCAGTGCCCGCCACGAAGGCCGGCAGCACCAGCAACCAGCTACGTCCTGCCTGCGCACGCGCCGGCAACACGCTCACATGTGTGCGTCGCAGCGCCATCCAGGGCAGCAACAGCAGCAGCGGCAGAAAGCCGACGCCCTTGGTCACCGTGCCGACACCGGCGGCAAACAGGCCCAGCGTCCATGCGCGCCAGTCCGGCCCGCGCAGCAGGTGGCGCAACATTCCCCACAACGACAGGGTGGTCAGTGCCACCAGCACCATGTCGATCTGCGCACGCTTGGCCATCAGGCCGAACTGCAGCACGGTGAACAAGGCCAGTACTGCATAGGCCGCCACGCGCCGATTCCACAGCCGGCGCGCGATATCCCAGGTCAGCCACAACGTGGCCAGCGCGGCCAGCAGCGACGGCAGCAGGAAGGCCACCGGCCAGTGCGGTATCGCCGCGTAGGTCGCTGCCTGCAACCACATGAACACCGGTGGTTTTTCGGCGTACAACTCGCTGCCACGGTGCGGCAACAGCCACTGACCGGTCTGGACCATGGCGCGTGCAGCCAGCACGAAGCGCGGTTCGTCCGGCGGGTTGGGCTGGCGCATGCCCAGACCGGCCAGCAGGCTGACAACGATCAACAGCACTGCCGCCAGCAGCGCGCGCTGGCGGGATGGCAAGGCAGCGATGGCAGGCGACACGCGCACGCCCTGAGTAAATGCGGGAACACACTATCTTGCAAGTGGGTCGGAAATTTGTCGAAGCAGAGCGCGCCGCATGCAGGGTGGCAGCGCAGGCATCGCAGTTGCGCGGGGGATTCGAGCGCAACCGATGGGAAGGCCGTACCGGCGATACCGGCCGTGTTTGGTTGGCCTCGGTTAGGATGCGCACACCGTGCCTGCTGGGCCGCCCCGGAACCCCGCTCATGCGGCTGCTGGTCATTGAAGACAACCGCAATATGGTTGCCAACCTGTTCGACTACTTCGAAGCGCGCGGGTATACCCTGGACGCTGCGCCCGACGGCATCACCGGCCTGCACCTGGCCACCACCCACCACTACGACGCCCTGATCCTTGACTGGATGATGCCGCGCATGGATGGGCCGGAAGTGCTGCGCCGGCTGCGCGAACAGCACCAATCCGAGCTGCCGGTGATCATGCTCACCGCGCGCGACGAACTGCCGGACAAGATCGCCGGCTTCCGCGCCGGCGCCGACGACTACCTGACCAAACCCTTTGCACTGCCCGAGCTGGAAGTGCGTATCGAAGCCTTGCTGGCCCGCGCGCATGGCCGTCGTCGCGGCAAGCTGCTGCAAGTGGCCGACCTGCGGCTGGACCTGGCCACCCTGGAGGCCACCCGCGCCGGCCAGGTGCTGCATCTGTATCCGGCGTGCCGCAAGTTGCTCGAAGTGCTGATGCAGGCCAGCCCGGCGGCGGTGACGCGGCAACGCCTGGAGCAGTCGCTGTGGGACGACGACCCGCCCGACGGCGACATGCTGCGCTCGCATATCTACGAGCTACGCCGCAGCGTGGACGGCCCGTTCGCAGAAAAACTGATCCACACCTTGCCGCGACTCGGCTACCGGCTGGCGCAGCTGTATGCGGCCGAGGCGCCTGGCGCGGGCGACAGCAGCGATGTCTAAACAGCGCCCCTTGGGTCTCCGCGTGCTGGTGTGGTTGTTCGGCTACACGCTGTTGATGACGCTGGCGGTGTTCGGCACTGCGCAGTACCTGCACGAACGCGCCGAACACGGCGTGTGGCGCTCGTTGCTGAATTCCGAGCTCGACAGCATTCTCGAGCGCAGCGTGCAGAACCCGGATTACCACTGGCAGGACTCGGACACCTTGCGGCTGTATCACATCGACGACGTCGCGCGCGCACCACCGGTCTTGCGCACCCTGCCTCCGGGCTTGCACGACGGCCTGGAAATCGCCGGCCGCCAGAGTGCAGTGATGGTGCGCGACACCGCGCATGCCGGCCGCCTGGCGCTGGTGCTGGACATCACCGATTTCGAAGCGCTGGAAAAATTCCTGACCCGCTGGATGCTGGCCGCGGGCATCGCGTTGATCGGCATCACCTTGCTGATGGGCACTTATGCGATGGCTCGGCTGGTGCGCCCGCTGGTTGAACTGGCGCGCGATATCGGCGGCTTGCGTCCGGAGCAGCGCGCGCAGCAGATTGCGGTCGGGGCGCAAGGCAGTGCCGAGCTGTACGTGATTGCCGATGCGCTCAACGATTATCTTGAGCGCAACAGCCAGTTCGTGGACCGCGAACGCGCCTTCATCGACAGCGCCAGCCACGAATTGCGCACGCCCATCGCAGTGATCGGCAATGCGGTGGAGTTGGCGCTGGATCAACCCGGCACGCCGCCGGCGGTACGCCATCAACTGCAGCGCATCGCGCAGACCAGTGCCTCGGTCGAACAGTTGATCACCTTGCTGCTGGTGCTGGCCAAGGACCCGGGCCGGCTCGTGCGCAGCGGCGATTCGTTGCGGCTGGACAAACTGCTGCCGGATATCGTGGCCGACCACACGCATCTGTGCGCCGACAAGGATCTGCAACTGGTCCTGGAGGAGCCGCTGCCGCCGTGCAGCTTGGTCGCGCCGGTCGCCATCGTGCAGACCGCCATCGGTAACCTGCTGCGCAACGCCATCGAAAACAGTGATCGCGGCATCATCCGCATCTCGCTATCGGCGCCCGGTGTCGTCCGCATCGCTGACCCGGGCCACGGCATGACGCCGGAAGAGATCAGCGCCATCTACATGCGTCTGGCACGCGGCAACGCACGCCAGGGCAGTGGCATCGGGCTGGAATTGATCGGGCGGTTATGCGAACACCTGGGCTGGCATCTGCAACTGGATTCCAACGCAGGGCAGGGCACGGTGGCGACGCTGGATCTGTCCGGCGCTACTGCCACGGCTCGCTAAAAGCGTCGATGAACCAACTGCGCTCGCTGCCTGGCCGCGGGCTTGGTGCTGCATGTAGCACGCGTCCACCAGGATTCTTGCGCGCTTCATCCACGCATGCCTGACGACTGCCCGCCACGGTTCGGTTGCCGCTCAAACGCTCAGCGCAGGATCACGCAGGCAACAAGCCGCGTGCGTCCAGCCAGCTGCGCGCATTCTCCGCGTCCTGCTCGAACCAGGCGCGCGTGGAGCCCAGTCGATACGTATAGCCCCAGCTGTCCATGTCGGCCATCAGGCGCGCGCTGCCCACGCCGGGCAACTGCTGGGCCAGCAGGATCTGCAGGTAACAGGTCGCGTCTTCTTCATCCACCGAATCGGTGGCGTCCGTATGCACCGCGGCGCGTTTTTCCGGGGGCAGCACGATCAGATGTCCTGCTTCGTGCAGGAGCGAATGCACCGGCGTGTCGTCGCGCACATACACATCGCAGCCGATGATGCCGGCTTCCGGTTCGCCCCAGAAACTGCCGGGAATCGCTGCGCCAGCGTCCACACGACGCAGGCGCAAGCCATAGCGCGCGAGCAGGGCAGCAGGTGCGTCCAGGCCGATATCGGCCACGCACAGAACATCGCTAGAAGTGGGTGTAGCACTAGGGGCGGTGGTCACACGCAATCGCTCGCGGTCGGGTCACAGGCAACAACGGCACCGTGCGAACGCGGTGCCGTTGTTGGCGCTTACTTGTCGCCGTCTTCCGGCAAGGCGACCGAGATATCCAGCACGTCGTGTTCGCCATCCTTGACCAGATCCACACGGACCGCATCTGCATCGATGTTGACGTACTTCTTGATCACTTCCAGCAATTCGCGCTGCATCAGCGGCAGATAGTCCGGCCCGCCGCGGTGGTTGCGCTCCTGCGCAATGATGATCTGCAGGCGGTTCTTGGCAGTCTCGGCGGTGTTCTTCTTGCTCTTGAGAAAATCGAGCAGGCCCATGCTTAGCCTCCGAACAGCTTGCTGAAGAAGCCTTTCTTCTCCACGGATGTGAATCGCATCGGGCGCTCCTCGCCCATGATGCGGGCGACTGCGTCGTCATACGCCTGGCCGGCCGGGGATTCGGCATCCAGGATCACCGGCTCGCCCTTGTTGGAGGCGTTGAGCACGTCGCCGGATTCGGGAATGACGCCGATCGCCTTCAGGCCCAGCACTTCTTCCACGTCGGTGATGCTGAGCATCTCGCCGCCTTCCACGCGGCCCGGGCTGTAGCGGGTCAGTAGCAGGAACGCCGGCACGGCCTTGCCTTCCTCGGCCTTGCGGGTCTTGGAATCGAGCAGGCCGATGATGCGATCGGAGTCGCGCACCGACGACACTTCCGGGTTCACCACCACCACCGCGCGGTCGGCGAAATACATCGCCAGGAACGCGCCTTTTTCGATACCGGCCGGCGAATCGCAGACGATGTAGTCGAAGCCGTCGGCAGCCAGGTCCTTGAGCACCTTTCCCACGCCTTCCTGGGTCAGCGCGTCCTTGTCGCGGGTCTGCGAGGCCGCCAGCACGTACAGGTTGTCGAACCGCTTGTCCTTGATCAGCGACTGCTTGAGGGTTGCTTCGCCGTGCACGACATTGACGAAGTCGTACACCACGCGCCGCTCGCAGCCCATGATCAGGTCCAGGTTGCGCAGGCCGACGTCGAAGTCGATGACCGCAACTTTCTTGCCGCGCTTTGCCAGCCCGCAGGCCAGGCTTGCGCTGGTGGTGGTCTTGCCGACGCCGCCCTTGCCGGAGGTGACTACGATGATTTCAGCCAAAGGATTTCTCCGAATATTTCTGTGGTTGGGCCGCGTCAATCAAGCGCAGCGATCTTGATCTGATCCTGCTCCAGCCAGACCTGGACGGCCTTGCCACGCAGGTCCATGGGAACATCGTCCAGCACCTTGTAGTTGCCAGCGATGGCAACCAGTTCGGCGTGGAAGTCGCGGCAGAAGATGCGCGCGTCGGGGTTGCCCTGCGCGCCGGCCAGAGCGCGGCCACGCAGGGTACCGTAGATATGGATGCTGCCGTCGGCGATGACCTCGGCCCCGGCACCGACCGTACTGAGTACGGTCAGGTCGCAGTTCTCCGCATACAACTGCTGGCCCGAACGCACCGCGGTGCGTTGCATCCGGCCCGGGGCCGGTCGCGCGGCAGGCGGTGCCGGTTCGGCACGTGCGGGCGGCGGCGGTGGCGGGCTCACCGCCGCCGACTCGTACTGGGCGCGGAATTTGGCCAGCAACGGCACACCCAACTGCTGGGACAGCAGGTCGATCTCGCTGGTGCCGTAGGCCAGCGCTACCGGCAGCACACCGGCTTCGTGCAGGCCGTCCAGCAGCGCCTTGGCGGTGGCCAGGTCCGGCACCTGCGACAGTCCGCCGAAATCCAGAATCACCGCGGCACGGCCGAACAACTTGGGTGCGCGGGTCACGCGCTCACGCATTTCCTGCACCAGCCGCGGCACGTCCAGCGTGCGCACGCGCAGGTTGGCGATGCCCACCTGGCCGATCTTGAGTTCGCCGGCCTGTTCAAAATCCACATTCACACTTGCCACTACTTCAGCTCCGCGTCGATGGGTTGGCGGTGGCGGCATGACGCGGCCGGCCCACCCAAGGCAAGTCTTCGGGCAACTTGCCGCCATAGGTCTCTTTGATCCAGGGATAGCTGCACATGTCCTTCATCAGCATGCTGGCGCGCACTTCCACATCGACCATGGTGTTCTGGCCAACCGCGCGGAAGCCGAAGCTGCCATGGAACAGCAAGGCCGCATCGGCGCCGTGGTCCAGGAACACCTCGCAGGCCAGCTGCGGGTAACGCAGCTCGGTATAGCTCTGCACATCGGCATATAACGCGCGACCGACACCGCCGCCGCGGCGGCGGCTGGCGACCACAATGCGGTCGATGTAGAAGAATTCCGGGTAAAGGTCCCGGAACCAGGCGAAATTGCTGCTGTCGTGTGCACTGCCGCTGCCGAATCCGACCAGAAACCCGGCCAGGTTGCCGTCGCGCTCGGCGACGCGGAAATATTCGGCCTGCTCGTAGAAACGTTGCAGTTTGGTTGAATCCAGCGGCAGGATCGCCAGTCCGGCATTGTTGTTCAGGGCCAGGACGGAATCGAGCTCGTGCTCGCGCACATCGCGGATGACGATCGACATTGGGGCTCCGTGGGGTAACGCGTCGACCCGAAATCGGATCTGCGTTGGATTATTACATGCGGGGCCTGAAGCGGCGACCCAGCGCACGCGATCGGTCCGGCGCGCGGCATGCATCCGTATGCATCGCCGCGCAGCACTCCCGCCTCTGCTGCTACCACAGCCGCTGAGCCCATCCGCGTCCACCTGCCGCATGCATGACTTCCGGCAAGAGGGCAGCGCGGTCGCTTACGCCTAAGATGCGGACATGTTGGGATATCTCAGTCATACGCGCGTCCTGCGCTTCGCCGGCCTGTTCACCTGGGCGATGATCGTCATGCCGTTGGTGTATACGTACTGGCCGCCGGCCGAAGAGGGCGACCACCGCAGCGTGGCCGAGGCGGTGATGATGTCGGCGTTCTTCATTGGCTTCGGTGCCAGCTACTTCTGGCTGACCCGCGGTTTGAACAGCGGCGGTCACGCGCACTGGTACGACCGGCTGATCCTGCTGCTGCTCACCATCTGCGCGCTGGCGGTGAGCTATCTCAGTGGAACCGGGCTTGGCAGCATCCTGATGATGGTGGCGGCCGGGGTGATCCCGTGGCTGCTGCCGCTGCGCGTGGGCGTGCTGTGGCTGGTGCTGAGTCAGTTGGCGGTGCTGCCGGTGTTCTACTACCTGCGCCCGGACTTCACCCTGTTTGCCGCGCTGATGCAGTCGTTGCTGTACGGCGGCTTTTCGATGTTCATCTTCGTCACCAGCCTGGTGGCGCGTCAGCAGACCGATGCGCGCGAAGAACAGCGCCGGCTCAACGCCGAGCTGCGCGCCACCCGCGCGCTGCTGGCCGAAAGCGCACGCATCAACGAGCGCACCCGCATCTCGCGCGAACTGCACGACCTGCTCGGCCATCACCTCACCGCGCTCAGTCTCAATCTGGAAGTGGCCGGCCATATCACCGAGGGCCAGGCGCAGGAACATGTGCGCCAGGCGCATACGCTGGCCAAATTGTTGCTCACCGATGTGCGCGAGGCGGTCAGCCATCTGCGCGACAGCGGCGCGATCGACCTGGAAGCGGCGCTGCGCCCGCTGGTCACCCAGGTGCCGTCGCTGGATATCCATCTGGATATCGCCCAGCCGCTGACCCTGGACGACCCCGAGCGCGCCCACGTGTTGCTGCGCTGTACCCAGGAAATCATCACCAATGCGGTGCGCCATGCCGGCGCGCGCAACTTGTGGATTCAGGTGCGCCGCGACGCCGATACGGTGCTGATCGACGCGCGCGACGACGGCCACGGCGCCGATGCGGTCGCCCCCGGCAACGGGCTGCGCGGCATGCACGAGCGGCTGAACCAGTATGGTGGGAAGCTTGAGATCCAAACCCGGCGGGGTGACGGCTTCGGCCTGCGCATCGCTGTTCCAGGCGCGCCGGCCCTGATGCCTGCGGCCGTGACCCAAGGAGTGTTGTGATGATCCGTGTGTGCCTGGTCGACGATCAAACCCTGGTGCGCCAGGGGATCCGCTCGCTGTTGGCGCTGGACGACGGGATCGAAGTGGTGGCCGAGGCCTCCGACGGCAAGCAGGCGGTGGAGCAGATTCCGCAGATCCAGCCGGACGTGGTGCTGATGGACATGCGCATGCCGGTGATGTCCGGCCTGGAAGCGCTGCAGATGCTCTCGCGTAACGGCACGCTGCCGCCGACGATCATCCTGACCACCTTCGACGACGACCAGCTGGTGCTGGCCGGGCTCAAGGCCGGCGCCAAGGGCTATCTGCTCAAGGACGTCTCGCTGGAACAGCTGGTTGGCGCCATTCGTACCGTGGCCGACGGCGGCTCGCTGGTGCAGCCGGCGGTGACCCAGCGCCTGCTGTCGGGCCTGGAACATATGCGCAACGAGTTCGTCAGCCTGGATCGGCCCGATCCGCTCACCGACCGCGAGACCGAGATCCTGCGGTTGATGGCGAGCGGATTTTCCAACAAGGAAATCGCCAACTCGCTGGGCGTGGCCGAGGGCACCATCAAGAACCACGTCTCCAACATTCTCTCCAAGCTCGGCGTACGCGACCGCACTCGCGCGGTGCTGAAGGCGTTCGAGTTGCAGTTGGTGTGAGGTTGGCGCGCCGCCGCTGACCTCGATGTGCGCGTGCCGGCGGCAGGGCGGGGAATCGCATTCAGGGCGCCGCCGCCCCGTTCAAGCCGCGCTATGGGGCCGTGCAATGCCGCACGGCAAATGCGACATCACACACCCGCAGCGCGCGATGTGCATGATAGCGGCGCGCAATCGCTCAAACCCTTGTGCAGGTTGGGATTGCGCATCCCCCACGCGTCGTGTTGCGCGATGAATGACACCGTAAGACCGCGCTACCCGTCGCACAACTGAACATCTTTCTCGAAGCCTGCTAGGATGGTGGCTTCGCTTCACTCAACCCGGCCGTGGGATCGGCCCCGGAGACCTCCTGAATGACCCGTATTATCGAGTTCCTGATCGCCTTGGGGATCGTGGCTGGCTTGTTTGTCGTGGTGGGCTTGGTGTTGCCCTCGGAGCGGCAGATGTCCGAGAGTGTTGAGACCAACCGCAGAATGACGATTGTTTACGACACAGTGAACAGCTTCCGTCGTTTCAAGGATTGGAACCCGCTCGTGCTGCGTGACCCGAAGATCCAGCTGAAGCTGGCCGGCCCGGAAGAGGGCAAGGGTGCACGCGTCGAATACAGCTCCACCGAGGGCTATATCGGTAACGGCAGCTGGGAGATCACCAACAGCGTCAAGAACGAGCGTGTTGAGATCGCGATCGAAGATCCCACCAAGGGCTACGACAAGGTCACCAATTTCACCCTGGTGCCGACCGGCAAGAACAACAAGAACGTCAAGATCACCCAGGACTACAGCGTCAAGTACGGCTGGAACCTGTTCGGGCGTTATGCCGGCCTGTACGTCAGTCGCCACGTGGGCGACGACCTGAAGCTGGGTCTGTCGCGGCTTGCGACCGTACTGGCCACTGTTCCGAACTTCGACTACCGCGCTGAGCTCGACGGCAAGCCGGTGTTGAGCGACCTCAAGATCGTCGATGTGCCAACCGAGGACCTGTTGGTCGTCACCGCGGGCAACATCGATCGTGACAATGAGACGATCAAGAAGTCGATCAAGGACAACCAGGAGTGGATCAAGCGCGTCATGGATTCCAACGGCCTTGAGGCGGCTGGTCCGGTGCGCATCGTGACCACTGACTTTGCCTCCGACAAGTACGCGTTCGACGTCGTGCAGCCGGTGCGCAAGCGCGCTGGTGGCGCTCCGAAGACCGACGCCAAGGCAGACACCGCCAAGGCCGACGCCAAGAAGGACGGCGCTGCTGCCGCTGCACCGGTCGATGCAACGCCAGTGGCTGCAACGGGCGACGAGCTGAAGCTCAACATCCCCTCTGAAGCACCGGTGAAGTACCAGCGCGTTCCGGCGCACCGTTCGGCATTTGCGACCTATGCAGGTCACATGGCCGGTCTGGATGCAGTGCGTAACTCGCTGCGTGCATGGGCTGTCACCAGCGGCATGGATGTGACCGATCGTCCGTACGAAGCCTGGAAGGGTGGTGTGGACAAGTCGTTCACACAGGACGGCACGTACGACGTCTATTGGGCCATCAAGTAATCGTCTCAGCACGATGACCTGATCCAGACCGAAAACGCGCCGCAGCCCTGCGGCGCGTTTTTTTTGCGCTACGGCGCTGCCATGGAAGTTGCCTGCATGTCGTTGCTCGATCGTCGTAAGAAACACGCTTCGCTGCTGGCGTTCTGCGGCGGCCTGTTGGCTGCGACTGCCGTCGGTCTGTCGGCCTACGCCTCGCACGGCGTGGCTGATGCACTGGTGCAGTCGCGACTGCAACTGGCGGCGCTGTATGCATTTGGCCATGGCGCGGTGCTCACCGTGCTGGGTGCTACCGAAACGCGCGCGCTTGGCCAGGTAGGCTTGTACTTGCTATTGCTCGGCACCTTGCTGTTCGCCGGTAGCCTGGTTGGCGGTGCGTTGCTGCATTGGCCGACCAGCCTGGCGCCGATTGGCGGGAGTGGCCTGATGCTGGGCTGGGTGGTGCTGGCCATCGGCGCCTTGAGACACTGAGCATGCCGCGCCACGCCCGCGGATTCGATGTGGAGGCTGCGTTCGCGCATCTTGCTCGGCGTGACCGCGCGTTGGGCGCGTGGATGAAGCGCATCGGCGCGATCGCCCCGCAGCCGGGGTGGCGCAAACCGTTTGATCCGGTGGATGCGCTGGCGCGCGCGATTCTGTTTCAGCAGCTCAGCGGCAAGGCGGCTTCGACCATCGTGGCGCGGGTGAAAGTGGCGATCGGCGCGCAGCGGCTGCATGCCGATACGCTCGGTCGCATCGACGATGCAGCACTGCGTGCCTGCGGCGTTTCCGGTAACAAGGCGCTGGCCCTGCGCGATCTGGTGCGGCGCGAAAGCGCAGGTGAGATACCGTCGCTACGCAGGCTCGCTTTCATGGAGGACAACGCCATCGTCGACGCGCTGGTGCCGGTGCGCGGCATCGGCCGCTGGACGGTGGAGATGATGCTGATGTTCCGCCTGGGCCGCCCGGATCTGCTGCCCATCGACGACCTGGGCGTGCGCAAAGGTGCGCAGCGCGTGGACAAGCAGGAGCATATGCCCACCCCCAAGGAGCTGGCCGTTCGTGGCGAACGCTGGGGCCCATACCGCACCTACGCCGCGTTCTATCTGTGGAAAATCGCCGACTTCAGCGTGGCGACGAACGTGCCGACACCGCGTTCGCAGGAGTAGCGCGCTCGCACGCGGGGCCGACGCGACGGTCGGTTGTGTCGCGTCGCATGAGGTGCCGCCGACTTACGCTGCCGACCAACGCCAGTGCCACGGCTCGTAGACGATGCCATGCGGGTTGTCGCGTGGATAACTCAGGCGGTAGCCGAACGCGTTCGCGTTGTTGCGCAACCAGGCGAATGCAGGCGTGGTTGCGAAGGATTCCTCGGCCGGCGGTTCGCCCGGTGTGCCGATGTCCAGGGCGTCGCCGCTGTGATGTTCGCTGAAACCTGGCGCGGCGTTGACCGCCAGAATCTGCTCAAGGGTGAGCCCGCGCGCGCGCTTGCGCTCGAAGATGCCCAGTTGGTAGTCGTGGCTGCGGTAGCCGGAGATCGCATCGAGCACGATGTCCGCGCGCAGCGCAGCCGCGCGCAGCTGTCGCCATGCACGCGCAGCGCCGGCACTGAGCCACAGCGGACGACCGAAGCGATCGCGCCCGCCAAACTGCAGGGCAACCGGTTCGGCGATCAGTTGCAGACCGGTCTGCTCAGCATAGTCGTTTGCAGCGAGTCCCAGTTGGCTCAGTCGGCGCTGCAATCCGTCGATCGCAAGCACGTCGTCGAGGACTTGGCCGGCGCGGCCACTGGCGGTCTGCAGACGGTCCAACGCGTCATCCAGGCCCGGCTCGCGTGCCAGCCGCGGGATCAACGGCATCATGCCTTGTGGCAGATGCGCCGCCAGATAGCGCCCATCGCGCTTACGTCGCAATAGCCAATCGGCCTGCGCCAGCACGCGCGCATCCGCGTTGCCGCGCGCGCGCAACAGATCGGCCGGCCACAGTTCGATCGTGCTGGTATTGAGGAGCAGACGTGGGCAATTGCGCATCCGCCCAGCTTAGCCGGTGCTGGGTGAGGGCTGCCAGTGCGCAGTGCGGTGAGCGCTTGCATGCGTCCACGGAGAGTTCGACCGAGACTGGAGCAGTCGCCCTTTCGCCATCAATCACGCTTGAACGCATTCAAGGGCCGGAGTCTTTCTCAGCCTGCGGCTTCGGCAGTCGCCCGGCCTTGCGCAGTGCATCCCGCAGCACGTACGCGATCTGTGCATTGAGGCTGCGCAATTCATCGTCGGCCCAGCGCTGCACGGCGGCCAACACATCGGCGTTGATACGCAGCGGGTAGGCCTTTTTTTCGCTCATTCGCCGTCTCTGCCGCTGCCGTGCCGGCGCAGGTGCATCACCATCGACACGATCAGCACGTTGACGCCGATGATCATGCCGATCACCACCGCATAGATGCCGGCGCGATTGTCGCCAGCCCAATACAGGCACGCGGCGCCGACCAGGATCACTAGGCTGATCAGCGCCCAGCGCAGGCCCAGGCCGCGTGCGCGGTCGTCATCGTCCGCGCCGATAGACGCGGCGATCACCAGCGCGGGCACGCCGGAAAGCGCAACCACCAGGGGCACCATGACATTCATCGATTTGCCTCAATACAGCGAGCCGGCGTTGACCACCGGTTGGGTCCCACGATCAGAACACAACACGGTGAGCAGGTTGCTGACCATATGCGCCTTGCGCTCTTGGTCCAACTGCACCACGCCGTTCTTCTGCAGTTCCGATAGCGCCATTTCGACCATGCCCACGGCGCCAGCAACGATGCGCGAGCGTGCGGCAATCACGGCATTGGCTTGCTGACGCTGCAGCATGGCCTGGGCGATTTCCGGTGCGTAGGCAAGGTGGCTGATGCGCGCTTCGATCACGTCCACGCCTGCCTGAGTGAGGCGCTCGTCCAGATGGCGTTTGAGCTGCTCGCTGATCTCGGCCGGATGACTGCGCAGCGAGATCTGGTCGTCCTCGTGCTGGTCGTACGGATAGCTGGCCGCCATCGCGCGCAGCGTCGCCAAGGCCGGCGCCTGCGACGAGAACGACGGGAATGCCGGGTAACGAACCGATCGTCTTCTCTATTCGTGAGGGCGAGTCCTTGTGGAGTTGGAAAACCATATCAATATGATATCAGGCAAGCAGCAGTCGTTCGTCCGGCGTCGGCCTTGGCAGCCGTTAGAATGGCGCCCCCCTTCGTTCTGGACTGCGCCCATGACCACCCTTGGCACCCCGCTGTCGCCTTCCGCCACCCGCGTGCTGCTGCTGGGCTCTGGTGAGCTGGGCAAGGAAGTGGCGATTGAACTGCAGCGTTTCGGCGTGGAAGTGATCGCGGCCGACCGCTACGCCAATGCGCCGGCGATGCAGGTGGCGCATCGCTCGCACGTGCTGGATATGCTCGACCCCGCAGCGCTGCGCGTGCTGATCGCCAGCGAGCGGCCGCATGTGATCGTGCCGGAGATCGAAGCGATCCATACCGAAACACTGGTGGCACTGGAACGCGAGCAGGGCCAGAAAGTCATCCCCGCTGCGCGTGCCGCACGCCTGACCATGGACCGCGAAGGCATCCGTCGGCTGGCTGCCGAAACGCTGGGCCTGCCGACCTCGCCGTATCGCTTCGTCGACACCGCTGCCGACTACCGCGAGGCGATTGCGGCAGTGGGCCTGCCATGCGTGGTCAAGCCGGTGATGTCGTCCTCGGGCAAGGGCCAGAGCACCTTGCGCAGCGAAGCCGATATCGATGCGGCGTGGGAGTACGCGCAGACCGGAGGGCGTGCCGGCGCCGGCCGCTGCATCGTCGAAGGCTTTATCGATTTCGATTACGAAATCACCTTGCTCACCGTGCGCCATGCCGGTGGCACCTCGTACTGCGATCCCATCGGACATTGGCAGCAGGACGGCGACTATCGCGAAAGCTGGCAGCCGCAGCCGATGTCGGCCGCTGCATTGCGCCGCTCGCAGGAGATCGCCAAGGCCATCACCGACGATCTCGGCGGCTGGGGCCTGTTCGGCGTGGAATTGTTCGTCAAGGGCGACGAAGTGTGGTTCAGCGAAGTGTCGCCGCGCCCGCACGACACCGGTCTGGTCACGCTGGTCTCGCAGGAACTGAGCGAATTCGCGCTGCACGCCCGCGCCATTCTTGGCCTGCCGGTGGGCGCAGAAGACGGCGGCGTGATCGGTCAGAGCGGCCCCTCCGCATCCTGCGCGTTGCTGGCGCACGGCAATGGCGTGCCGGTGTTCGACAACGTGGCCGACGCGCTACGCGATCCGAACACCGCATTGCGCCTGTTCGGTAAACCCCGCGTGGATGGTCATCGCCGCGTCGGTGTCACCCTGGCGCGCGCGGACAGCATCGATGCTGCGCGCGAGAAGGCGCGTGTGGCGGCGGCTGCGCTGGGGATACAACTGACTGCCTGAGCTTGCGGCCGACTCGCACTGGTGCAGCGGCAGGATTGCTGCATTGACCATTTAGGGCACCTCGAAGAACCAGGTCGGAGCCGATGCAGCGCATGCATGGCGCTGACTATAGCTTTCGAAATATCAGCAATCTGCCATGTTCGGCCATGCTCTCAGCTTGCCGATGCAACGCGCGATGCGCTCTTCCGGTTTGCGGCATTCATCCCGGCCGCATCCCGGCCTGCTGCAATCGCGCCAGACGCAGCAGGTGATGGCCGGCAACCTTCAACCCGATCACCCCCTTCGCACGTGCCAAGCCGAGCGTGCGTAGGCACTTGCCACCTTGGTGCATCAGTCGCGCGAACGCGTGCTCGACAAACACCCGATCTTTGGCGATGCGCTGATTGCGACGCTGCTGCGCCCGGCTCAATGGGTTGCCGCGTGTACCGTTGTGCTGGATATCCACGCGATATCCCTCTTCCTTCAAGCGAGCTTTAGGGTCTCGATCGGCATAAGCGCCATCGACACGAATCGTGCGGGCGGTATTACCCGCATCCAGCAACCGCTCGAAGTGCCGCCTGTCATGCACGATCGCGCCGCTGACATCGTGTACGCGCATGCCGCCGAACTTGCTGCGCCACAGGGAGTACGAGGCCTCACTGAAGCCATGCCGATGGCAGAGATCCTTGATCGGCATGCCGGCCTCGGCTTCGCGCAGGAAGCCGATGATCTGCTCTTCGGAAAAACGCTTCTTCACGTCCAATCTCCTCGGGATAGGGAATTGGACTCCAAACTGAGGTGCTACTCAAACTCGGGCGGACGTCGGGCACACGGTGGAGTACCGCTAAGACCTGCGCGACCAGGTGGTCGAGGTGACGATCAACGACGACGCGCCCATCGCCATCGAGCGCGACGCGCTGGGCCGGCGCGTGTTCAAGCGCAACCCGACCCATACTACTTCGCGTGGCGGCGCCAGATAGTGCAGCGACGTGGCGCCCATGGCCGCAATGGCGAGGAATCGCTTGCGATGCGCCGCGTCAGTGCGCCGGGCAGGCCGGATCTTTGCCGGTGAGCGCTGCGCAGATATTTTTGCGGCACTCCAGGCCAGCCATCGTGTTGGCGTCGGGACATTGACGCAGTTGGCTCTGCACGTTGGAGCTGGTCGACGCCGAGCGCGAGCCGATTGCGTCGAATGCCGCGTCGGTCTCGGTCGCGTTCTTACTGTCATTGGCCTGGATCTTCGCGATCAGCGAATCAATCGAGTCTTGTTTTGCCGTCGGCTTTTCGTCGCGCTTGATGATGCCCATCAGTGTGGCCAGCAGGTCGCTGCTGTCGTCCTGTACGTGCTTGCCGCTGGCCGGCGCAGCGCGTGGTTTGCGCTGCGAGGCGGCCGCAGCCGGCTTGGCTGGCGCAGTCGCGGCGCTGGTGGTGCTGGCGGATGCGGCGCGGGGCAATCCGTCGACGGCGTGGGTCGGATCGCTGACGGCGTTGTCGTCTACGATCATTGCGCCGCCCGGCGCCGGTGTTGTGGCGGTGGTGCCGGTGCCGGCGGCCGTTGCGGGATTGGCCGGAGAGACGGTGTCGGTTGCCGGTACGGTGGTGTAGGCGTCGAACTCGGCGTCGGCCTCGGCACGTCCGGCATTCCAGCGCAGCGCCGTGAACGCCGCGCCCAGCAGCGCCACTCCGAGGACGGCGATCAGCACCAAGCGGGTGCGGTGGGTCCGCGGCGCCTTGTTGACACGGACGCTGGATGGCGCGCTGGTTGCGCGGCCTTCCATATCGGCCAAAATGCGCCCGGAGCCGAGTGGCTGGGTCTGTCCCCGGCCCGAAAGAAGACTCGGTCGATTTAATCGGCCATTATTCAAGTGCAATCCAGCCCTTGTTCGGCGAGCGCCGGGGATTTGTCTATCTTCATTCTAGTGCTTGGCGCCGGCCCGTCAACCGCACAGGAATCATCAGCATAATCAGGAGGATGTAGTGGCAGTCGTCGTTGCGGGCGTGGTGATCTTCCTGCTGGTGGTGTCTATCGCCTGCTGGCTGCTGTTGTTTCCGGAGGCGCTGGAGCGGGTGCAGGCCTGGTTAGGCGAGCGCCTGCGCGGCCTTCGGCAAGGCGCCGGGCGGGTCGGCCAGCGCGTGGGCCGCAGCGCTGGCGGAGTCGGCGAGGGGGTGCGCGGCGGGATCGGCGGGGTGACGGATTTCTTTCGGCGCCATCGCTGGGTCATCCTGTGCGCGACGCTGCTCTTGCTGTTGCCGCCGAGCGTGATCCTGCTGGTCCGGCAGAACGTGGTGCTGGAGGATTTCCGTGCCGACGACATGAATGAATCCAGCAGCATGGTGGCGCAACTGCTGCGCGGCGAACGCTTGGTGCCGCCGCTGGCGCCGCCGCCGGAGGTATTCACCACCGAGGAGATCCGCCGCACCCGCCCGGAGATCGTCACCGCGGACCGGCGCTGGGAAAGCATCGACGCCGACCTGCAACAGCGCGTGCTCGCGATCTACGAGGTCATGCGTCGCCAGTACGGCTACGAAATGGTGCTAGTGGAGGGCTATCGCAGCCCGGAGCGCCAGGCCGAGTTGATGGGCGGCGGCCGTGCCACCCGCGCCGGCTCTTGGCAGAGCTGCCACCAGTATGGCCTGGCGGTGGACAGCGCGCCGCTGCGCGACGGCAAGCTGCAGTGGGACATGGGCGATCCGTGGACCAGACGCGCCTACTTCCTCTACGGCGAGCTTGCGCAGCAGGCCGGGCTGGAGTGGGGCGGCAGCTGGCGCAGTATCAAGGACTACGTGCATCTGGAGAAGCTGGACGCCTGCCGCAGCGCCCGCGCCGCCAAGCGCGCTGAATTGGCCCAAGGGTGAGCCGTGGCTGAACTCCTGCTATCTTCTCCTGCGTGGCGGCGATCGCGTCCCACGGGGGGGATGGCGGCGACGGACCGGCCCCGGCACAAAGACCATGGAGGCAATACTTATGTCACGACCTTTTATTGTTGTAGGCGATCAGCTCGATCATGGCGGGCGCGTGGTCACAGGTTCGGCCGAAACCGATGTGGACGGCAAGCCGGTGGCGCGTATCGGCGACAAGGTGGTGTGCAACGTGCACGGTCAGACCGAGATCGCCAGCGGGGACGCCACGGTGATGATCGACGGCAAGCCGGTGGCTCGGCACGGCGACAAGACCGCCTGCGGGGGTATACTTATCTCCACTCAGGGAACGACTGGCATCGGATGACGACGCGAGGTAATTCGGCTCCCGTCGATGCCTAATCCACTCATGGAACGAGGATGCTAATGTCCGGAATTTTTCGGAACCTGTTGTCGGCCGCCGCGTTTTTCGGTGTGGCGTGGGGCGGTTCGATCTTCTATTGGCGCAGCAGCGGCACCGCGCCCAACGGCATGCAGATGCTGATGTATCTGGGCATCCTGCCAGCCGGCCTGCTGGGCGGCAGCTGGCTGCTGCGCGATATGGGGTGGCGCGCGCTGGCGCGCGCCGGCGACAGCGCTGCGGCCAAGGCCACCGAACCCAACGATTCCAAGGCGGCCGCGGTGAGTTCGTCTTCGGCGCCTGAGGCGCTGGCGCCGACTGCCGGCGCCGCGCCGGCAGTGCTTGCCGGTGCGCTGAACCTGGCCTTGGGCCAGCAACCGCAAGCCATCCTCGCGCTGCGCGGCAATCTGCCGTGGCCTGGGTTGCACAAGCAGTTCCGCGACCGGGACGGGCTGCCGGTCTTCGTCGTGCAGGTGCCGGAACTGGATGCGCCCGCTGCGACCGCGGCGATGCTCGCCTCGGTCGCAGCGGGCGCCGACGCCAACGAAGGCCCGTTGGAGCATCACAAGCGTGCCATCGCTCTGCTCGAACCGGTCGCCGAGGCGCTGTTGCTGGAGGCTGCGCAGGCGCTGCCGCCGCTGTCCGAGCCCCAGGACCGCGTGGTGGCCGGGCTGCGTCACCGGGTCGAGGCGCAGGTGCAGAACGTGCTGCGCATCGAGCTGTGGTTGCCCGCGGACTGGCCCGCTTCGCTGCACAAGGCAGTGGGCGACTGGGTGCTGGCGTCCGCCAGCGAACATGGCCTGGATCCGCGACGTTTCGCCGTGGAGGTGATCCCGATGGCGGGTGCCGACGATGCATGGTCGCGGCTGCAACACCTGGCGCGCGGCGCGCAGTCGCCGGTGGATGGCTGGCAGCTGGTCATGGCCTGCCATTCGGCGATCGACCAGACACAGCTCGAGCACATGCTCGAAAGCGGGCGGCTGATGACGCGCCGTTCGCCTGATGGACGCGTACCTGGCGAGGGCGCCAGTGGGGTCTTGCTGGCCAGCGGACCGGGCGCTTCCGGCGACGTGGTGCTGCATCCGCTGCAGCGCGCCCGGGTGCCGCTGGACGGCAGCGTCAAGGCCAGTGCGCGGCTGAGCGGCGAACTGGCGGCGCAGACCCTGCAGCGCGCCGCGCTCGCGCCCACCCACGTGGACTTGGTGCTCAGCGACGCCGACCACCGCGCCGTCCTGGCGGCCGAGGTCGCCGCCGCTGCCGCGCTGGTCTGCCCCGATCTGGATACCGCCTTGCAGTGCCTGCCGCTGGCCACCGCCACCGGCGATCTGGCCGCGGTGCAACCGCTGGCGATGCTCGCGCTTGCCCATGCCCATGTCGCCGCCGAGCAACATGCGGCACTGATGCTGAGTGTGGATCAGGCAGGTCTGCGCATCGCTACACTCATCAGTCCCCGTGTTTCCCCCCAGCCAGATACCGACGTCGGCGCCTTGCCTGCGTCCGCCGCCTAACCGGAACAGCACCCGATGTTCAGCAATCTCAGGTATTACCTTCGCGATTACCGTCTCTGGATGATTCTCGGCTTGCTCGCCGCCGCCGCAGTCGCCTACTTCGGCACCGAGGGCTTGCGCGAAATTGGCCTGTGGGCGGCGGCGGTGCTGGTGGTCTGTCTGACGATATGGCTGCTGGTGTGGATCGTGCGCCGGATCATCGCGCGCCGCGCTGCGCGCAGCCTGGATGCGATGGTGCAAGGCGAAGCCGATCGCGCGGTCGCCGCCGCGCAGCCGGCCAACCGCGCCGACACCGAAGCGCTGCGCTCGCGCATGTTAGAGGCGGTCAAGGCGATCAAGTCCTCGCGCCTGGGCGTGCTCAAGGGCAAGGCGGCGCTGTACGAACTGCCGTGGTACGTGATCATTGGCAATCCTGCGGCTGGCAAGAGCACCGCGATCCTCAATTCCGGGTTGCAGTTCCCGTTCGAGGACAATCGCGGCAACGTGATCCAGGGCATCGGTGGCACGCGCAATTGCGATTGGTACTTCACCATGACCGGTATCGTGCTTGATACCGCCGGTCGGTATTCGGTCAGTGTCGAAGACCGCCTGGAATGGCTCACCTTTCTCGCGCTGCTGAAAAAGCACCGGCCGCGCGCGCCGATCAACGGCATCATCATCGCCGCCAGCATCGCCGAACTGTCCGGTAGCAAGCCCGAGTTCGCGATCGAGCTGGCCAAGAACCTGCGCCAGCGCGTGCAGGAAATCACCCAGCGCCTGGAAGTGTTCGCGCCGGTGTACGTGGTGTTTACCAAGGCCGACCTGATCGCCGGCTTCTCCGAATTCTTCCACAATCTGGATCCGTCCGAGCGCGAGAACGTGTGGGGTGCGACCCTGCCCTACGATCCGACCGCCAATACCGATGCGCTGGCCGCCTTCGACACTCATTTCGACGAACTGGCCGAAGGCCTCAAGGAAATGAGCCTGGCGCACATGGCGATGCAGCGTGGGCGTCAGGTGTCGCCGGGCCTGCTGACACTGCCGCTGGAGTTCGTCGGCATCAAACCGGCGCTGCGCACCTTCATCGCCACGCTGTTCGAAGAAAACCCCTATCAGTTCAAGCCGGTGTTCCGCGGTTTCTACTTCAGCAGCGCGTTGCAGGAAGGCCATTCCGTGCACCACGCCTCCGAGCGGGTGAGCCGCCAGTTCGCGCTGCAGGCGCGTGCGCAATCCGGCGAAGCGGTGCCGTCGGGACAGACCGCTTACTTCCTGAAAGACCTGTTCCGCAAGGTCATCTTCACCGACAAACAGCTCGTCCGGCAGTACTCCAGCCCGCACCAGAACCGCCTGCGCTACGGCGTCTTCCTCGGTGGCGTCGCCGTGCTGGCGTTGGCGCTGGGTCTGTGGACCTGGTCGTACACCACCAACGTGCAACTGGTGAACAACGCCACCAAGGATCTGGATCAGGCCGTGCGCGTGCAGGCCAACCGGGTCGACTTGCAATCGCGCATCGACGCGCTGCTGCTGTTGCAGGATCGGCTCGAGCAGCTGGACCGCTACAAGCAAAAGGGCGGCATCACCTCCGGGCTGGGCCTGTACCAGGGCGGCAACATCCGCAAGAAGCTGCTGGCCGAGTACTACAACGGCATGCGCCAGGTGATGCTTGAGCCGACCACCGCCAATCTGGAGTCGTTCCTGGGGCAAGTGGTCAGCGAGCGCGACAGGCTCGGCAAGGCGGCCGGCCCGCAGCAGGCCGCGCAGCAAGACAGCGTGCTGTATCAGGACGCGTCGCCGACCGATACCAACGACGCCTACAACGCGCTGAAGACCTACCTGATGCTGGGCAACCGCAAGCACGTGGAGAGCGCGCACCTGACGCAGCAGCTGACCCTGTTCTGGCGCGGCTGGCTGGACGCCAATCGCGGCCAGATGACCCGCGAGGAGATGACCCGCGCGGCCGAGAAGCTGATGACGTTCTACGTCGCCCAGGCCGAAGATCCGCAGTGGCCGCAGGTGCAGACCAAGGTCACCCTGGTCAACGACAGCCGCGAGGCGCTGACCCGGGTGATGAAGGGCCAGCCGGCGATGCAACGCGTGTTCGCGCAGATCAAGGCGCGCGCGGCGGCGCGCTTCCCCACGGTGACGGTCAACGCGCTGATCGGCGAGGAAGCCAACAGCGGCGCGATCACCGGCAGCTATGCCATTTCCGGGGCGTTCTCGCGCGAGGCGTGGGAAGAATACGTCAAGGACGCGATCAAGGAAGCGGCCAATACGCAGCTCAGCACCACCGACTGGGTCCTGGACACGAGCGAGCAGAGCGACCTGTCGCTGGCCGGCAGCCCTGAGCACGTCGCGCGCGAACTGGTGACGGCGTACAAGCAGGAATACGCCAAGGAGTGGCGCAAGTTCATCCAGGGGATCAGCGTGGCGCCGTTCCATGGCTTCGACCAGGCGCTGTCGCGGATGAATCGCATCGGCGATCCGGCCAACTCGCCGTTGCGCAAGCTGCTGGAAAAGATCGACGAGCAGACCATCTGGGACAACCCGATGGCCGACGCCTTATCGAAGAAGGCGTCCGGCGGGGTCGTCGCCTGGTTCCAGCGGGTGATCCTGCGCCGCGATCCGGCCGAAGCCGGCAAAGCTGAGCAGCAGCCGGTCGGCCCGATCGGCAAGACCTTCGAGGGCCTGGCGCGGCTGATGACCAAGCGCACGGACCAGCCGGCGGTCATTGATGCCTACTTCGACAAGTTGGCCAAGTTGCGCACGCGCATGAACGCGATCAAGAACCAGGGCCAGATCGGCGTCGGCGCGCGCAAGCTGATGCAGGACACCTTCAGCAACGAAGGCTCCGAACTCAGCGCCGCGCTGACCCTGGTGGACGAGCAGATGCTGACCGGGCTGGATGAAACCCAGCGCGACGCGATGCGTCCGCTGTTGCTGCGTCCGTTGACCCAGACCTTCGCCGCGCTGGTGCCGCCGACTGAGAACGAGATCAACCGGGTGTGGGCGGCGCAGGTCTACGAACCGTTCCGTAACGGCATCGGCCAGCGCTATCCGTTCAACCTCAACACGGACGTGGATGCCGCCCCCGGCGACGTGGCTGCGATCTTCGGCGCCAGCGGCGCGATCGCCGCGTTCAACAAGGACGCACTCGGCACCTTGGTGATCCAGCGCGGCAACCTGCTCGAATCGCGGCGTTGGGCGGGCATCGGCATCACCTTGTCCAGCGAACTGGTGGCCAACTACGGCAACTGGGTCAGCGGCCAGTCCGGCGCGGTGGCCAAGGACGTCAGCATCTTCGAGCTCCTGCCGACGCCGGCGGTAGGCGCGATCGAATACACCATCGACATCTCTGGCCAGACGCTGCGCTACCGCAACACCCCGCCGCAGTGGATGACCATGCAGTGGCCGAACGCCGGTGCGGTGCCCGGTGCCAAGATCACCGCGGTCACCAGCGACGGGCGCAGCGTCGAGATGTTCAATGCGCCTGGCGACAATGGCCTTGGCCGCTTGATCAAGGCAGCCGCCCAGGAACCCGTGGACGATGCCACCCGTCGCTTCACCTGGAGCGACCAAGGCGTGTCCATCAGCGTGCAGATGCGCATCGTGCAGAGTGCCGGCAAGGCTACCGGGGGGGGGGACTGGCAGCGTGGCCTGCAACTTCCGGCGACGGTGGCCGGTAGCCCGACAACCGTCGGTGCCGATGCGCCAGCGGCCGCTGCGCCGCCCGGTTCGGTTCCGGCGGGTGCGTCCGCACAAGAAGGTGGCCAATGAGTCGCGAAGTCAGTGTAGGCGTCTCCTACTTCGGCAAGGTACCTTCCCGCGGCGATTTCGTGCGCGCGGCCGACAACCATCAACTGCTCGGCTGGCTCGACCGCTGGGCGGGTCTGAGCGTGGATCTGCTGAGCCAGAACCCGGACTGGAAGCGGCTCTACGACGAAGCGCCCGACATCCACTACGCGTTCCTGGGCTCGCGCAGCAAGATGGTGCTGTGCGGGCATTTCCAGCCCAGTCGCGATGCGTCGCAGCGCCGCTTCCCGTTGCTGTCGGCGGTCCGTCTGGAGGCCAGCGAGCCGCTGTCGTTCATCGCCCGCAGTCCGCTTGCGATGTCCAAGGTCTGGTCCGGGCTGTCGCGGATGGCCAAGCAGGCGATGGTCGCGGACGATGCCGGCCCGGCGCTCACCGCGCTCGCCGACACCCGCTACACGCTGAGCACCGACGCGTCGGCGTACAACGCCACCTTCAACGACTTCCTCGATATCCAGACGGTCGGCTCGATCGAGGCTTTGCTGCGCACGGCCGGCCATCCCGACGTGTCGTTGAAGAAACTGCTGCCGGCACTGGGCCTGCTGCTGCAGCCGATCCTCGCCGGCGGCAACGTGTCGGTGGACAAGGCGCTGGAGCTTCCGCTGGTGCAGGACGCGCTGTACCGGCCGCTGCTGGCCGCGTTCTGGCTGGACATCGTCGCCTGCTTCGTTGCGCGCGGCGATTTCGAACTGGCGGTGCTGATCCGCAACGATGCTGCACCGCGCATGCTGATCGGCTTCAACGGTGCCGACCACCAGGCGCTGCGCGCAGCGCTGGACCCACGCGAGGCCGGTGATTTCCTGATCCGCGTCCAGGACGCCGATTGGGTCGAGGACTACATGCACAGCGATTACAACCTCAACAAGCTAGCCAGCTATCTGGATCGGGACGACCTGGCGTTGAAGACGGCCCGCAAGTTGTTCGGCGAGACTTTCCTGGGGACATGAATATGCGACACCTGAGTGCCAAAACCCTCGCCCTGAGTGGCCTGATAACCGCGTTCGCCGCCTCCGCCCAGGTCGCCGCGCCTGCCGCCACGCCTGCCACGGGCGGTGTCGGCGAACGCCCGGTGATCGTGGAGGGCGTGGTGCCGGATCAGGCCACCAAGGCCCGCATCCTGAATAACCTGCGTGACACCTACGGCAGTGCCCGCATCGTCGATCGGGTGCAGGTCGAGTCGATTCCCTCGCCGCCGAACTGGGGCGAGTACGTCGCCAAGATGGTGTCGCCAGGACTCAAGCGCGTGGCTGCAGGCAAGCTCGAGGTCAACGGCCAGGCGGTGCGGATCAGCGGGCAGGTAGTCAACGAAGCGCAGCGGCAACAGGTCGCCAGTGACCTTAGCCTGGCCAGCAACACCTCCTACACGGTGACCAACAGCCTCAAGCTCGGCGGCTCGGAACAGGGCGTGCTGGACCAGACGCTGGGCAACCGCATCATCGAGTTCCAGAGTGGCAGCTCGCGGCTGACGCCGCTGGGCATGCGCATCCTCGACGAGATGGTGGAAAAGATGTCGCAGATGAAGGACGCGCGCTTCCTGATCATCGGCCACACCGACAATGTCGGCCAACGCGAGAGCAACCTCGCGCTGAGCCAGGCGCGCGCGCAGGCGGTGAAGGACTACATAGTGCAGAAGGGCATCGACGGTGCGCGCATGAACGTGCAGGGCAAGGGCCCCGACCAACCGGTGGCCGATAACGCCAGCCCGGACGGGCGTGCGCGCAACCGGCGTATCCAGTTCAAGATCCAGTAGGCGCCTGTGAGGCCGTCCCGCGCGACGCGCGGGGACGGGGCGGGTTCGTAACCTACTGCTCCAGGTTCTGGTTGACGTCCAGCATCTCTTCCATCTGGTTGAGGACGCTGCCGTCTTTGATAACCCGCTTCAACCACACGTGCAGCGGCATCTCGCCCCAGCGCGCGGCTTTTTCGGCCAAGTAGGCGACGGGGCTGTGCGGTTCGGTACGCCGGAAGAATTCGGCGACCTGACGCAGCTGCGCCAACGCTTCCTTGCGGGTGGTCGGTGCGCCGCCCGGCTCGCGTGGCGCCGGCGGCGGCGCCGACGGCGCGTCCTTGTTCGCGGCCGGGCCGAACCCGATGCCCGGCATGTCGTGCGGGCCGGCTTCGGCCTCGCCATCCAGCAGTAGCCCAGCATCGCGGGCGAACCGCGCCACGGTGCGCTGCAGGTGTTCCACCTGCTCGCGCACCGCGCTGAAGCTGGGTCCGTCGATGCCTAGGCGATCGTCCACCGCCGCCTGTAGCGACTGCAGCGCTTCGGCGCAATTGAGTAGCGCATCGACCAACTGCCGGTAGAAATCGTGAGGCGTATCGCGCCGTACGGCCTCGAGCAGGTCCAGGCTGGGCTGGCCTTCGTCGTCGCCGGATCCGGCATTGGCGCTGCGGGTATGCGCGGCCTCGAAAGCGTTGAGACCGAAACGGCCCTGCGGTCCCGAGGCGATCGGCACCGCGCGCAACCAATGCAGCGAATTGGTCAGCAGCCAGCTCAGGTTGCCGATGCGCTCTTCGTGGTCGCCATCGACGACCAGCGGGTGCACCTCGTCCCAGTACCGGTCGCATAGCCCGGCGATCAGCCGGTAACCCAGCGCCAGCCCGGCGAAGCCGTCGATCTGGGTGGTCGCCTCGGTCATCCAGCCGGCCAGGCGTAGGTCCTTGGTACGCGTCTGCAGCAGATCGCCGCACTGGCGGGCGACGCTGGACCAGTCCGCATACTTGATATCGGTCTGCCACTCGCCCTGGTCCAGGGTCGGATCGTCCGAGCGTCTGGCTTCCTGGATGCGATCGAACTCGATGGAGAAAGACAGGTCTTCGCCGGCCGGCTGATGGTCGGAAATCGGCGCCAGCAGGGCATCCAGATCCAGCATGGCAGTTCTCGTCGGTAAGGGGCGTTGGAGATTCTAGCGTGCCTTGATTGGGGCGGCGGGTCAGATTTCCCTGAAAAACCTGGCGGCGATGGAGCTGTCGCGCTACCTGCGGCGCGCGCTGTGCAGCGGCCTGCCGTCGGTTCCGGCGTGACACATGCGGTTGGCGCCGCCACGTCGTCGTCCCTAGGGGGGGAGGGGGGCGAGTCCGCTTGCCGGCGGCGTGGGCGCAAACCCTTGGTCTATATTGCCTTTGCGCAAGGAGCGACGCGCCGGTGCCAGCGCTGACCCTGTCATCGAAGATCCCCGGGCCGGCAAGCACGCGTGGACCACGCTGCCATCCTGGTCTATTGTTCGTGCCGTCCGGCGACTTTGCGCTGCCGTATACCGGGGGGAATTCCCACAGCGCGACCCGACGGATGCCACGGGGCGTTTTCGAATTGCAAATGCTGACAATGCAGACGGCGCAAGTGTGTCAAGGAAGCGGACTTCTTCATTTTTCCAAGGAGAGTGATCATGCGAACGCGTATTGCCAACTATTCGTCCGTGGCCTTCGTCGGCGCGTTGTGGGTGGCGCTGCTGCTGTTCGGCGTATTCGCGGCGGTATCGGTACATGAAGAGCGTGCGCGATCGCGTCGACGGCATCGGCGTGACGGCGATCCACCATGGAGAGGCCGGGTGTTCAGTCGCCGCCGCGCTGTCGCTGCTGACCGTCGGTTTGTGCAACGCGACGCCGTCTCTGCGCGCAAAAGGCGTCTGCGCGAAAGAACAGGCGCAGCAATGCCGGTACGTCGGCCGAGCCGCCAGGATTGCCCAAGCAGCACCGAACTGAGGGTGTGCCGCAGACGGGGGACCGTCATGCCCGCCGCAGTATTCGTCTGTTAAATTCGCCGTCCAGGGCCAGGAAACGATGTTGCCCGGGGCGCGATGGCCCGAGGACAGAGGTAGTGTGATGGAAGCACTGAATGCATTGATGTTTCAGGGGGCCTTGCTGTCCGACAGCGGTCGCCTATACCGCTTGCAGCTGCCTGGCGGGGATGTCCAGGTGGTGGAGCGCTGGAGCGGGTCGGAACGGCTGAGCGGCGGTTTTGAGTGGTGGGTGGACGTGCTGAGCACGCAGGCGGGCTTGCCGCTGGAGGCGTGGCTGGGGCGGCGCGCGACGCTGTACAGCCGGCTGGCCGATGGCGATGAAAGCCCGCGCACGGGGCTGATCCACGACGCGTACGCACTGGGCAGCGACGGCGGGCTGGCGCGCTACCGGGTAGGCTTGGTGCCGTGGACGTGGTGGTTGTCGCAGGGCCGGCACAGCCGGGTATTCCAGGAACGCACGCTGGTGCAGATCGTGGAAGCGGTATTCGCCGACTACGCGCCGATGGC